>JBEBBF010000399.1:0-5127 GCA_041158545.1 Pseudomonadota bacterium
TGCAACTGGTGGATCGGCAACGGCTGCCCCGCTTCGCCGGGGAAGAAGCCGAACGGCCCCAGGCCGCACCCCGCCAGCGCCAGCTGCCCTGACATTTCCGCTCCTGAAATCCCTTTCACCCTCACCCTGAACGGCGTCCCTGATCATGGCCCTGACTGCTCCCCGCTGGCTGCGCGACCTGGAACGGCTGCTGCCGATCCGCTCCCAGTTCATCCTCTCCGGCAACATCCGTGACAGTTTCCTGGCGCCCCTGCCCGGCGGCCCGGCCCTGGTGCCGCTGCTGCGGGCGCTGTGGGAAACGCTGAAAGCCCAGGGCTACGCCTGCCTGCTGGTGCATGACCCGGCGGACGGCATCCGGGTCTATCCCAACGAAGCCCAGCCGCGGGAGCTGGCAGAACGCCTGTTCGAACTCAAGCTGGCCAGCGGCAGCCAGCCGATCAGCCTGGAAAGCCTGGGCAAACTGATGCAGAACCTCGCGGCGCAGCGGGAATGCCGTTGCGCGCTGCTGCTCGACTTCGCCTCGCGGCTGACCCGGCAGCCGGACCACCTCGGCGAAGGCGAACACCGCTTTTTCGTCACCGCCGAAAAGCTGTCGCTGTTCGCCGCACCGGTGATTCCCCGCGGTCAGAGCAGCCTGCCCCTGTTCAACCCGGTGATCTGGCTGCTGAACCGGGCGCAGGACCTGCCGTCCTGGTTTTCCCTGGACAGCGAGCGGGTCGCCAGCCTGGTCATCGCCAAGCCCGACTACGAAAGCCGGCTGAATGCCGCCGCGCAGCTGGTGCCGCTGTTCGCTGGCTACGACGCCGCCCAGCCCGGCGAGCGGGACGCGGCGGTCCGCAGCCTGGCCGATGGCAGCGAGGGCATGACGCTGACCGCGCTGTCCGACATCACCGAACTGGCCAACCGCCAGAACCTGGGGCTGCGCGACATCGACGATGCGATCCGCTGCTACAAGGTCGGCGCGCTGGACAACCCCTGGCGCAAGGACCACCTGCGCAGCCGCATCCGCGACGCCGGCCCCTTCATTGAGGAACGGGTCAAGGGCCAGAAGGCCGCCGTGGTCAAAACCCTGGACATCCTGAAGCGCTCGGTGATGAGCCTGACCGGCGCCCAGGCCCGCTCCGGCGGCAGCCGTCCCCGCGGCGTGCTGTTCTTCGCCGGCCCCACCGGCGTCGGCAAGACCGAACTGGCCAAAACCCTGACCCAGCTGGTTTTCGGCGACGAGCGCGCCTACATCCGCTTCGACATGAGCGAATTCGCCGAGGAACACAGCGGCGCCCGCCTGCTCGGCGCGCCACCGGGCTACATCGGCTTCGACGCTGGCGGCGAGCTGACCAACGCCGTCCGGGAAAAACCGTTTTCGGTGGTGCTGTTCGACGAAATCGAAAAGGCCCACCCGCGCATCCTCGACAAGTTCCTGCAAATCCTCGAAGACGGCCGGCTGACCGACGGCCGCGGCGACACCGCCTATTTCTCGGAAACCATCCTGGTGTTCACCTCCAACCTGGGCATCTACATCGAGGACGAACAGGGCCGCCGCATCCAGAACGTCCGCCCCGGCGACCCCTACGAGACCGTCGAAAGCCGGGTCCGCGACGCCATCTCCGACTATTTCAAATACCGGCTGTCCCGCCCGGAAATCCTCAACCGGATCGGCGACAACATCGTGGTGTTCAACTTCATCACCCCGGACGTGGCGCGGCAGATCTTCGTCGGCATGCTGAAGAACATCCGCCGCCGGCTGCAGGAAGAATTCAAGCTCGACCTGGTCCTCGGCGAGAACGTCGCCACGGCGCTGCTGCAACGCTGCACCCGCGATCTGGCCAACGGCGGCCGGGGCATCGGCAACCAGCTGGAATCCAGCTTCATCAACCCCCTGTCCCGCGCCCTGTTCGCCCTCGACCTCGAAGGCAAGAGCCGCATCACCATCAGCGGCCTCAGCGAAAGCGACAAGGTCGTCAGCCTGGAGGTGACGGCGACCTAGGCCCGCCGGCTTCAGCCCCCCGCCATGCAACTCTTCCTCAACAAGGCGCATTACCCGGTCACCGTGCTCGGCCCCGGCCGGCGGATCGGCATCTGGTTTCAGGGCTGCTCGATCCACTGCCCGGACTGCATTTCCCGCGACACCTGGGCCTTCGAACGCGGGCAGCGGATGCCGGTGGCGGCGCTGCTGGCCTGGTGCCGCCAGGTCGGCCAGCCCGGATTCGACGGCATCACGCTGAGCGGCGGCGAGCCCTTCGACCAGCCCAAGGCGCTGCTGGCGCTGCTGCGCGGGCTGCAGCAGTGGCGGCAGGCGGCGCAGCTGGACTTCGACCTGCTCTGCTACAGCGGCTACCCGCTGGCACACCTCCAGCAGAAGCACGCGCCGCTGCTGCGGCTGCTTGATGCGCTGATTCCGGAACCCTATGTGGATGCCCAGCCGATGAACTGGCTGTGGCGCGGCTCGGACAACCAGCCGCTCGTTCCCCTCTCCCCCCGCGGCGAGGCCCGCTACGCCGCCTTCCTCGCCGCCCCGGCCGACCAGTTTGGCCAGCGCCTGCAGGTCAGCGTCCAGGGGCAGCGGGTCTGGTACATCGGCCTGCCGCAACGGGGCGACATGGCCCGGCTGGAAGCGGAATGCCGGGAACGGGGCTTACAATTCGCCGCGACTTCCTGGCAGCCCGATCCCCGTACATGAGCGACTACATCCGCCTTTGCCCCACCTGCGGCAGCGAAAACGCGCCGGAAATCCGCCGTTGCGCCTGCGGCGCGCTGCTGCTGGGCGTCGATCTGACGCTGAAGGAAGACGTGCCCGCCACGCCGGCCGTGGCCAGCCCCACGCCGACGGAGGCCGCAGCCGACACCGCCGCCGAGACCGAACTGCGCTGCCCGCATGAAGACTGCGCCCAGCCCAACCCGCCGGGCACGACGCTGTGCCTCTATTGCAACCGCCTGCTGCAGACGGCGACGGACACCCCGGCGGCGCCGACCACCAGCCTGGTCAACCTGCCCGCAGCGCTGAAAAGCCGCTACCGCATCCAGCGGCCCCTGCCCGCCGGTGGCGCCGAAGCGGAACTGTTGCTGGTCGAGCCGCTGGGCGGCGGCGAAACCCTGGTCGCCAAGATCTACCGCCACGGCATCCACCCGAAACCGGAGGTGCAACAGCGGCTGGCGAAGATCGACCCGGCGCATAAGGTCCAGTTGCTGGAAGCCGGCGTCTCCGACGGGTTTGCCTACGAACTGATGGAATACTGCCCGGCCGGCTCGCTGCGGGTGCTGTTGCAGGACGGCCCGCTGCCAACGCCGCAATTGCAGCAACTGGCCGTCGAACTGGCGGAAGCGCTGGCGGCGGTGCATGCGGTACGGCTGATCCACCGCGACCTCAAACCGGAAAACATCCTGATCCGCCGCCTGCAGCCGCTGGATCTGGTGCTGACCGATTTCGGCATTTCCTCGCTGCAGGACGCGACGCTGCGCTTCACCAGCACCGCCCGCACCCTTTCCTACGGCGCGCCGGAAACCATCGCCGGCATCCTCGACCACAAGGCCGATTACTGGTCGCTGGTCATGATCCTGCTCGAAGCCTGCCTCGGCAGCCATCCCTTTTCCGGCCTGTCCGACGCGGTGATCCTGCACCGGCTGACCACCCGCCCGGTCGATCTGGCCGGCGTCCGCGACCCGGCGCTGCGTAAACTCCTGCGCGGCCTGCTGCTGCGCGACCCCAAGACCCGCTGGGGCGCCGACGAATTCCGCCGCTGGCAGGCCCAGGACCCCAGCCTGGCCGAACCCCAGGAACAGGCCTGCGCCCTCGGTGCCGCCCGCCCCTACCGGATCGGCAACGAAGACTGCTTCACCCCGGAACAGCTGGCCGTCGGCATGGCCCGGCACTGGTCGCTGGCGGTGGCCGACCTGGATAACGGCCTGCTGATGAACTGGCTGCGCAACGACCTGCAGGATCAGAATCTGGTCCGGCTGCTGATCGACATCAACAGCGAACGCAGCCAGCACGCCGACGTCCGGCTGCTCAAGCTGCTGACCCGGCTCGCCCCCGGCCTGCCGCCGGTCTGGCGCGGCGACAGCGTCGGCCTCGGCCGCGTCCTCAACCAGGCTGCGCTGGCGCTGAAAGGCGAGCCTGCCGCCGCCGACTGGCTGTGCGAACTGCGCCAGCAGCAGGTGCTGGAAACCTTCGCCGCCGCCGGCAACCCGGAATCCGCCGACCTGATCGACCGCTGGCAGGCGGCGCAGCAGGACTTCGATGCCGCCTGGCGGGAAGCGGAAGCCCTGGTCCGCCAGCACCGGGTCCGCCCCGGCCACGCCGACTTCGACGAGCTGATGTTCGGCCAGCACCAGGGCCTCAAGCGCCCGCCCCCCGGCCTGATCCACGCCCGGCTGCTGGCCCTCTGCTACGACGACAACTGGACCCAGCGGCTGCGCCAGCATGTCGCCGCCGCGCTGCTGCCGCTGCTCCCCAGCTGCCCCTGGCTCAAACCCCTGGGCGACCCGCTGCAGGGCAAGCCGGCCAGCCTGCTGGTGCTGCACGCCCTGCTGCCGGAAGCCCGCAGCCATGCCCAGGCGATCTCCGAACGCCAGGCCGCCAGCCGGCAAGCCCAGGTCAGCCAGATTCACGAACTGCAGGCCGAAGCCGGCTTCGCGCTGGAAAGCCTGCACCGGGCCGCCACCCCCACCTTCCTGACCCCGGACGCCTGCGTCGAGCTGCGCGCCGCGCTGGAGCACTACCTGCAACTCCTCGCCAAGGTCCGCGGCCTCGGCCTCGCCGACGAAAACCTGCAAAAACTCCGCGCCCGCCTCGCCCGCTGCGAACCCATGGCCAACCGGATGCAGCGCCTGCTCGACCAGTTGGAGGAACGCCGCACCGAAAACAGTGGCTGGTTCAGCCAGCAAGTCCTGTCCGCCGTCTTCCTCACGCTGTTTCTCATCAGCGTCCTCGCCGGCCGCAAATTCTTCCAGTTCGCCCTGACCCTCCCCCCCCTACTCGCCATCTGGCGCCTGCTCCCCAACTTCCTCGTCGCCCGGCAGATTCGGGAACTGGGGAGGCAGATTGGCTGAAGGCAGGGCAGCGACGATTTTCCCGCCGCCCAGTAGAATCCTGAACCTTACTGCGCCCTATTCTTCCCGCCATGCTCAGTG
>JBEBBF010000400.1:0-7968 GCA_041158545.1 Pseudomonadota bacterium
CTGGTGTCGCTGCTCGATACCGTGCGACGACTCCAGTGTCCTTCATGAACCGCCGGATGCGGAACCGCACGTCCGGTGGTGTGGGAGGACGGCGGGGGTGACCCCGCCTCCTACCCGATCCTTTCTGCCAAATTGCCCTTGGCATCTCGCCAACGGGATACTTCTAAAAAATCTATTTCCAGTGGTCTCCCACCACACCGGGGCAGGGTACGTCCAACAAACGATTCAGATCGTGGCTTTTAGCGCTGTGTAAAATCCGGTTGTTAGTATTTTGGCCGAATGGTGCCAGTCCTCTTGAGTCGCTCTGATCTTACCCATCCGTCGTAATCTTTTCCTGTTTTTGGGTTAATGTACATGACTGAGTACCACCCTTTGAATTCTGTGTATGTAATTAGAGTATCTCCGGGTATTACAAATACGTCTTTCGAACGGCAGTTATCATTTGGGGCAGTGTAAAAATATAACCGCTCATCTCCAATAACTTCGTGAGTAGCTGGTGGGCTAAAAAAAACCTCTTCGTTCTCAACTTGTTTAGAAATACTGTTACACACCGCTTTGGCAGCAAATGCTGGCGCCGAAAGAGAAAGAACGGTCAGTGCAACTAAAACAACTTTGTACATGATTCCTCCAGATAAAAATGTGCGCTAACGAATAGCGTTTATTCGCCGCCTTGAGAAAGCATGATCGGAGTCGAGGAGGTTGGCGGCGGATAAACCTCGTTGGACTGAACCGCCGGCAAGGCGGTTGAGTGTATGAGAATTGTAAGGGTGACAATGGGCTTTTAAAACCCGTTTGCATCGTGTTGTCTGCATGTGCAGACAGGAATGCGGCGTCAAGTAGGGCGATCTTGCGTGCGACCCGACGCAGAAAATCAGCAATGTTCTCAATCACCACCAAGTCCGGCGGTGGAACGGCCGGAACTGCACGTGTGGCAGCCAATCGTGGCGGGCGCGGGGTTGTGAGCCCGGTAGATCGAATGGTGCCGAGTTCACTTGCTGTTTGAGTGATGACCTTGCTGTTCTGATCTGTTTTACTCTGCCTCTGCCCCGGACTTGCGCACACTGCTGCCGAAGCCTGGCTTTTGGCCCAATTTTCTCGCCGGCTGTGCCGGTTTTTGTGGATCACCGCCCGATGTATTCCCCGCCGCCCCTGCCGCCTGGACTGATGCTGGTTCATGGCAATCATCCCGAATCCCTGCGTGAATTGCTGGTGACCTGGATGCGCCGCTATCCGCTGGCGCCGCTGGAAACCGAGACCATCCTGGTGCATAGCAACGGCATCGCCCAATGGTTGCGGCTGGCGCTGGCGGAAAGCGAGGGGGGGATTGCTGCCGGGCTGGATTTGTCCCTGCCGTCCCGGTTTCTCTGGCAGGCCTACCGGGCGGTGCTGGGGGAGGGGGCGGTGCCGGAGACTTCGCCCTTCGACAAGCCGCTGCTGATCTGGCGGCTGATGCGCTTGTTGCCCGAGTTGACCCGCCGCCCGGCCTACGCGCCCTTGCGCCGCTTTCTCGCGGCCGACGCCGACCAGCGCAAGCGTTTCCAGCTGGCGGAGCGTCTGGCCGATCTGTTTGACCAGTATCAGGTTTATCGCGCCGACTGGCTGGCCGCCTGGGCCGAGGGCGAGGATGTGCTGATCCGTGCCGATGGCAGCCGGCCGCCCTTGCCGGCGGAGCAGGCCTGGCAGGCCAGCCTGTGGCGCGACCTGCTGGCGGATGTGGCCGCCGGGGGCGATGCGGCGCTGGCGGCGCAGGGGCGGGCCGCGGTGCATGAGGCGTTTCTCGCCAAGGCCGCCGCCTGGCCGGAAGGGGTGCCGCCGCCGGCCGGCCTGCCGCGCCGGGTGCTGGTTTTCGGCATTTCGGCCCTGCCGCGGCAGTCGCTGGAGGCGCTGGCGGCGGTGGCCCGCTGGAGCCAGGTGCTGATGGGGGTGCATAACCCCTGCGAACATTTCTGGGCCGACATCGTTGCCGACCAGGACCTGCTGCGCGCCAGTAGCCGGCGTCAGGCCCGCCGTGCCGGGGCGCCGCCCAGCATCGACCCGGATACGCTGCATCTGCACGCGCATCCGCTGCTGGCGGCCTGGGGCAAGCAGGGCCGGGATTTCATCGGCCTGCTCGACGAACACGACAGCGAGGTGGAGCGGGCGCGCTATCGCCCGCATTTCAGCGCGATCCGGCAGCGGATCGACCTGTTCGCCAGCCCTGGCGAGGCTTGCCTGCTGCACCAGTTGCAGGACGACATCCGCGACCTGCGGCCTTTGGCCGAGAGCCGGGCGCGCTGGCCGGCGGTGGCGGCGGACGATGACTCGATCCGTTTCCACATCGCCCATAGCCCGCTGCGGGAAGTGGAAATCCTGCACGACGCGCTCTTGGCCGCGTTCAATGCCGACCCGGCGCTGCGACCGCGGGACGTGATCGTGATGGTCCCGGACATCGACGCCTTCGCGCCGCACATCCAGGCGGTGTTCGGCCTGCTGTCGCCGGACGATCCGCGCTACATCCCCTTCTGTATCGCCGACCAGGGGCGGCGGCAGCAGGACCCGCTGCTGCAGGCGCTGGCCCGGCTGCTGGAGTTGCCGGTGTCGCGGCTGGGGGTGGGCGATGTGCTCGATTTGCTGGAAGTCCCGGCGCTGCGCCAGCGTTTCGGGATCGCCGAGGATCAATTGCCCCTGCTGCAACGCTGGATACGCGGCGCCCAGGTCCGCTGGGGCCTGCACGGCGCCCACAAGGCCAGCTTCGGGCTGCCGGACACGGAGCAAAACAGCTGGCGTTTCGGCCTGCGGCGGATGCTGCTCGGCTACGCGGTCGGTGCCGCCGGCGCCGACTGGCACGACATTGAGCCCTACGAGGAAATCGGCGGTCTCGATGCGGCGCTGCTGGGGCCGCTGGTGCAATTGCTCGACCAGCTGGATGCCAGCTGGCAGCAGCTGGCCGAGCCGGCGACGCCCGAAGTCTGGGTGCAGCGGCTGCGCACGCTGCTGGCGGCGTGTTTTGCCGCGACCGACGAGGACGACGCCTACACGCTGGAGCAGCTGGACCTGGCGCTGGGTGAATGGCTGGCCGCCTGCACCGCCGCCGGGCTGGACAGTGCCTTGCCGCTGACCGTGGTGGCTGAACACTGGCTGGCCGGCTTCGACACTCCGACGCTGAGCCAGCGTTTCTTTGCCGGCGCCGTGACCTTTGCGACGCTGATGCCGATGCGGGCGATTCCCTTCCGTCAGGTCTGCCTGCTCGGCATGAACGACGGCGATTACCCGCGCAGCCGGCCGGCGATGGATTTCGATCTGATGGGGCGCAACTACCGCCCCGGCGACCGCTCCCGCCGCGAGGACGACCGTTACCTGTTCCTCGAAGCCCTGCTGTCGGCGCGGCAGCGGCTGCACATTTCCTGGGTCGGGCGCAGCATCGCCGACAATTCGCCGCGGCCGCCGTCGGTGCTGGTTGGGCAATTGCGCGACCACCTCGCGGCCGGCTGGGAATTGGCTGGGCAGGCCGGCGAGGCCGGGGCGCTGCTGGCGGCGCTGACGCTGGAACACCGGCTGCAACCCTTCAACCCGGATTATTTCCCCGCCGAAAAATCGGCGCGGCTGTTCACCTACAGCCACGAGTGGCAGCCGGGCGTCAGCCCGGCGCCGGTCAGCCCTGTCCCGCTGCCGTTGTCACCGTCCCCTCGCAGCGAGCCGCTGCGGCTGGCCGATCTGGCCGACTTCCTGCGCGACCCGGTGCGGGCTTTCTTCCGCCAGCGGCTGAAGGTGGATTTCAGCCTGGATGACCCGGTCAGCGCCGACCAGGAGCCGTTCGCGCTGGACGGCCTGGAGATGTGGCAGCTGTGGGACGAATTGATCGCCGCCCAGGTCCGGGCGCTGGATGCGGACGCGGAACCGGCGCCGGCGCTGGCCGCGGGGCTGGAACGCATCCGCCGCCGTGGCCAGCTGGCCGGTGGCGCTTTTGCCGACCTGCTGGCCGAGCGGCTGGCGGCGCCGATGCCGGACCTCTTCGAGCGGTATCAGGCGGCGCGCAGCGCCTGGCCTGCGTTGGCGCCGGAGCTGGCGGTGCATTACGGCGACCCGAAGACCGGTCTGGTGCTGGAAGACCGCCTGGGCGGGCTGCGCCAGAATGCCGCGGGCGAACGCGCCCGGCTGGTGCTGGAGAGCAGCGATCTGGTGAAGAACCGCAAATACCGCCACCACGTCCTGTTGCGCCACTGGGTCAGCCATCTGGCCGGCAACCTGGCGCTGCATCAGGCCGACGCGGACTCGCCGGGCATGCAGACCCTGGTCATCGCCAAGGTCGGCAGCGTCACGCTGCCGCCGCTGGACAAGCCCCGCGCCGAAGACCTGCTGGCCGGCCTGCTGGATGCCTGGTGGCAGGGGCAGACCCGGCCGCTGCCGCTGGCGGTGAAGACCGCCTTCGCCTGGCTGGACGATCAGGTCAGCCAGCGCGATACCGCCCCCCAGGTTTATGAAGGCGGCTACAACATGGAGGGCGAGCTGGGTGGCAGCCCCTACCTGCAGCGGGCCTGGCCCAGCTATGCGGCGCTGCTGGCGGACGGCGACTTCGGCCGCTGGGCGAAAGCCCTGCTGCAGCCGCTGATGAACGCGGTTTTGCACAAGGAGGCGGCATGAGCCCGCAGGAACTGGACCCCTTGCGTTTTCCCTTGCGCGGCAGCCGGCTGATCGAAGCCAGCGCCGGCACCGGCAAGACCTACACCATCGCCGCCCTCTACCTGCGGCTGGTGCTGGGCCATGGCGGCGAGGACGCCGGATTTGAGCGGGCGCTGACGCCGCCGGAAATCCTGGTCGTGACCTTTACCGATGCCGCGACCAAGGAGCTGCGCGACCGCATCCGCGCCCGGCTGGCGGAAGCCGCGACGGCTTTCCTCGACCCGGCGGCGGTGGCCGATCCGCTGCTGGCGGCGCTGCGCGCCGATTTCCCGGCCGCGCAGCACCCGGCCTGCGCCCGCAAGCTGCAGCTGGCGGCGGAGTGGATGGACGAGGCGGCGGTTTCCACCATCCACGGCTGGTGCAACCGGATGCTGCGCGAGCACGCCTTCGACAGCAACAGCCTGTTCACCCAGCGTCTGGAAACCGACGCCAGCGAGCTGCTGGCCGAAGCGGCGCGGGATTACTGGCGGCGCTACCTGATGCCGCTGCCGCTGGCCTCGGCGCGGGAGCTTGCCCGCTGGTGGGCGACGCCGGACGCGCTGCTGGCGGCGGCGCAGCCTTTGCTGGCCCACACCGCGGCCTTGCAGGCCACGGGGCCGGCAGCGCGGGAGCCGGAGGCGGCGCTGGCCGACTGCGCGGCGCAACGGCAGGCGCTGCTGACGCAACTGAAAGCGCCATGGGCGACCTGGCGGGACGAACTCCAGGAACTGCTCGACACGGCCAGGGACGCCAAGGCGTTCAACGGGACCAAGCTGAAGAAAAACAATTACGACGCCTGGCTGCAGGCCATCGCCAACTGGCGGGACGATCCGGAAATGCTGCTGCCGGCCCTGAGCGAAAGCGCCTGGCACCGGCTCAGCCCGAGCGGGCTGGCGGAAGTCTGGAAGAGCACGCCGCCGACGCATCCGGCGCTGGCGGCGCTGGCAGGTTTGCGCGGCCAGGTGGCCGGCTTGCCGCAGGCACGGGACGAACTGCTGCTGCACGCCACGGCCTGGATCGCCGACCGCTTTGCCGCCGAGCAGGCGCGGCGGGCGCAGATGGGCTTTGACGACCTGCTGACCCGGCTCGATCAGGCCCTGGGCGAGGCGGGCGGCGAGCGGCTGGCGGCGGCGATCCGCCAGCAGTTTCCGGTGGTGCTGATCGATGAATTTCAGGATACCGATCTGGTGCAGTACCGGATTTTCGACCGGGTGTATCAGGTCCGGAACTGCCCGGACAGCCGGGCGATCATCCTGATCGGCGACCCGAAGCAGGCGATCTACGCCTTCCGCGGCGCCGACATTTACGCCTACCTGGCCGCCCGCGGCGCCACCGCCGGCCGGCATTACACGCTGGCGCGGAATTTCCGCTCGACGACGGCGATGGTCGCGGCGAGCAATGCCTTTTTCGAGCTGGCGGAGGCGCGCAGCCAGGGGGCAAACCTGGCCGCAGCCCAGGACGGCGGCGCCTTCCTGTTCCGTTCCGCCGACCCCGGCCGGGCGGTGCCGTTTTACCCGGCGCGGGCCGCCGGCCGCCGGGAGGTCTGGCAAGTCCGCGGCGAGCCGGCGCCGGCGCTGACGCTGTGGTCCCTGCCGCCGGAACCCGGCAAATCGACGCTCAGTCGCGGCGATTATCTGCAGGGGATGGCGGAAGTCTGCGCCGAGACCATGGCCGAACTGCTCGCTCTCGGCCAGCAAGGCCAGGCCGGATTTGCCAGCGCTGCGGGCCTGCAGCCCCTGCGCCCGGCCGATCTGGCGGTGCTGGTGCATCGCCGCAGCGAAGCCGACGCGATCCGGGCGGCGCTGGCGCGGCGCGGGGTGCGCAGCGTCTATCTGTCGGAAAAGGAGTCGGTTTTCCAGCGGCCGGAAGCGGCGATCCTGCAGTACTGGCTGGCGGCCTGCGCCGAGCCGGACGACGGGCGGGCGCTGCGGGCGGCGCTGGCGACCGATCTGCTGGCGCTGGACTGGGTGGCGCTGGAGCGGCTGAACCACGACGAAGTGCATTGGGACGAGCGGGTGCAGGAATTCCGCGGCTACCGGGAAATCTGGCGCCGCCAGGGCGTGCTGCCGATGCTGCGCCGGCTGCTGCATGCGTTTGCGGTGCCGGCCCGGCTCCTCGCCGCGGGCGACAGCCAGGGCGAGCGGCGGCTGACCGACCTGCTGCATCTGGCGGAATTGCTGCAACAGGCCAGCGCGCTGCTCGACGGCGAACACGCGCTGATCCGTTATCTGGCGGAACAGCGGGCCGAGGCGGCGGGGGGCAGCGGCGATGCCCGGCAACTGCGGCTGGAGAGCGACGCCGACCTGGTGCAGGTCGTCACCGTGCATAAATCGAAGGGGCTGGAATATCCGCTGGTGTTCCTGCCCTATGCCTGCCATTTCCGGGCGGTGACGCCGGAGGACCGGCCGCTGAAATGGCACGACGCGGAGGGCGCGCTGCATCTGGACCTGAGCGGCGACCCGGAGGCGGTGGACAGGGCGGACCGGGAGCGGCTGGGCGAAGACCTGCGCAAGTTCTACGTCGCGCTGACCCGCGCCCGCTACGCCACCTGGCTGGGGCTGGCGGAACTGGAGGACATCGGGCGCAGTGCCGTCGGCTACCTGCTGGGCGGCGATCTCGCGGAAGGTCTGGCGGCATTGACCAAGCGCTGTCCGGAGCTCCGGCAGTTAACCTTGTCCAGCGACCCGGTTGCCTGCACGCCCTATCGCCCGGAGGCGGGCGACCGCCGGATTGGCCCGGCGCGGCAAACGCAGCGACCGGTGCGCGAGGCCTGGTGGATCGCCAGTTATTCGGCGCTGGCCAGCCGCAGCCAGCCGCAGGATGCGACGCCGACCGCGGCGGAGACGCCGGCGGAAGCGGTGTTCCGCGAAGCCGCCCTGGGCCAGGGTGGCGAAGCCTTCGCCCAGCCGGAGACGACCTGGCAGGACTTCGCGGCAACGGCGGCGCCGGACGCGAGCATCGCCGCCGTGCCGGAAACCGGGGTGCCAACTGCCGCCGCCTTGCCCCTGGCCAGGCCGGCCGGCAGCGGGGCGGAGGCCGGGCTGCATGCCTTCCCCCGCGGTGCGGCGGTCGGGACTTTCCTGCACGATCTGCTGGAATGGGCGGCCGGGATCGGCTTTGCCCGGCTGCTCGCCGAGCCGGCCTTGCTGCGCGACACGCTGGCCCGTCGCTGCGCGCTGCGCGGCTGGGAAGCCTGGATCGCGCCGCTGACCGCGTGGTTGCTCGATTTTCTCCAGCGGCCCCTGCCGGGACAGGACGGCGTGTTCTCGCTGGCCGGTGCCGAGCGGGCGGTGGCGGAAATGGAATTCTGGCTGGGCGTGCAGCGGGTGG
>JBEBBF010000401.1:0-7393 GCA_041158545.1 Pseudomonadota bacterium
TCCCCAGTTCTGGCAGGCTTGGGCCAAGCAGGACAAATGGAACGAGGGCCGCTTACCGCGTGCCGGGGTCAGCTACGAGGTCGGAGAAGCGGCTAGGGATGGCTGGCCAGCACCCCAGTGCAATCCATTGCAGGCAGCCAAAGAGGCCGTCGAACGGATCAAGAAAACATCGCTGGACCCGGAACTCACGTTCTACGTTGCCGGTTCCAAAGCCACGCCGGTGGACATCCGCTTCAATGCCGACAACGAATTGGAAATCGGCTGGACCGATCAGGGCGACGGCCGGGTGCCCTGGAGTACAGGCATTCCCCCCGGCGTGAAGTGCTGGTTTGTGGACGCTGCCCACGGCAGTCTGCTCAGCCACAAGCCGGCTTTCGAGGAATATCTCAACCTGCTGGAAAAAGGTAGTTGCGGCCTGCCGACTCAGCGCCCGGTATCGCGAGGTAACAGGGAGCGGGTGTACCTGCCGGCTCCAGTGGTTTCGCCGGCCATTTATCCCAGTGCAGACGAAGTCCTGGCTGCAGCCTTGTGCAGCGATCTGCCCCGGACTAAACCGGGTAATCCTCTGGCACCCATTCAAATCGAATTGGTACACGGCAGTCTGGCCGGTGCCCAGGCGCCAGTCATCATCGGTGCCTATGCCAGTGATGGAATTAGCGGCAGCGCGGAATTTCTGGATCGCCACCTCGGGCTACGTCTCAGCAAAGCTTATGCCGCTGGCCGGTACCCGAGTCTGATTGGCGAAGCCCAGGTATTTCGTCAAACGCTGGCGGGAGCAAAACCCGGAGGCGCCATCGTCATTGGCCTGGGTAACCTCGGCACGCTCACCCCAGGGACGCTCAGCCGCAGCTTGACCCAGGGTTTGCTGGAATACGCACGGGTTTTCGAGGAACTTCCTGCCAGCGAGCAGGCGAATGGCCTGGAATTGTCAGCTTTGGCCGTGGGGACTGGCATCACCGGCGTCAGTATGGAGGCCGGTCTGCGCAGCCTGGCCGAGGCGCTGCGCCACGCCCAGCAAAAGCTGGCGACTGCCTACGTCAACGATGGAAAAGTGCTCGCGATAAGCAAAATTACCCTGTTCGAAGAGGAAGAAGGCCGCGTCATTGCGGCGGCCCAGGCGCTGAACGGGCTGACATCGGAAACCAAGTTTGCCGAGTGCCTGCATTTCGACGGTCAAATCCGGCTGGCCCAGGGCGGCTACCGGCGCTATGGCCCGGATCAAAGCGGTAGCAATGCATGGGCGCAGGTTCACGTGGTCGCCGGGCCGGCGGGCGGCCTGCGTTTTACCCTGGTGACGGACCGGGCGCGTAATGAAGTCAATGAAGAGCCGAGCCAGCGGCAGGCGGTGGACGGCCTGATCTATTCAGCGACCCTGGATACCACCGATAAACCCGGCCTGTCCCGTGCGCTGTTCGAGCTGCTGGTTCCCAACGGATTCAAGGACTCCATTGCCAACCTGGGCGGTCTGGTCATGAGTGTCGATGCTGAAGCCGCACGCTACCCCTGGGAGATGATGCGCGACGAAGCAGAGAAATTCGAGGCGCCCCTCGTCACCCGCATCGGCCTGGTGCGGAAATTGGCGACTGCCTACGGTCGAGGCCGAGTCACAACGGTCGCTGACAAGCAGGTGTTTTTAGTTGGTGATACCCAGTCCGGTTTTGAGGAACTGCCGGGGGCACAGGAAGAGGCGAAAAAGTTGGAGGAGTTGTTCCTGCGGAACGCCTATCAAGTGAGCCGTCTCAATCGTCCGGATGGCGAGACCGTCCTGGTGAATTTGTTCGACGGACACTATAAAGCCATGCACCTGGCAGCCCACGGTGTGGTCGGAGACGACCGCCCTGATGATCCCTGTCAACCGAAACGGCAACGGGAAACCGGTCTGGTGCTGGGGCCAAATACCTTTCTGACCACCGCTCAGATCAGCAAGCTGCGCCGAGTACCGGAAGTGGTTTTTCTCAACTGTTTCCATTTGGGCAGCATGGACAAGGATGCCGCGCCACGCTGGGGCAAGCTGGCGGCCAATCTGGCCACCGAATTCATCGAAATGGGCTGCAAGGCCGTGGTGGCGGCGGGCTGGTCGGTGGAGGATCGGGCGGCCAGCGCCTTTGCCCAGGAGTTCTGGCAGGGCATGCTCCGTCAGCTTCCGTTTGGGGAAGCCCTGCGCTGCGCACGGCAGCAGACCTACCAAGGTTTCCCGAACAGCAACACCTGGGGGGCCTATCAGGCCTATGGCGACCAAAGCTATGTCCTCGACGGGATCGGCGAGAAGGAGCCAGAAGAACCAACCTACATGCTCAAGGGGCATGTGATCTCGGACCTTGAGCAGCTCAAAGCGCGGATTGGGCCTTGCAGTGATTCGGAACGTGACTACTACCGCAAGCTGCTGGAAAAGATCGAAACGGCAATCCGTGCGCGTTTTTACGGTGAAGGCGAAATTCGACAGTTGCTGGCGGAAATCTGGAGCAGCCTGGGCAAGCGCGAAAAAGCCATCGGACACTACCAGGCCGCCATCGCCCAGGAAAACGGCGGCGCCAGCCTGAAGGCGGTGGAGCAACTGGCCAATCAGGAAATCCGCCTCGGTCAGATGAAAAATGATCCGGCCTTGCTGGAAAGCGGCCGGAAGCGTCTCGAAACGCTGCTGACCATCGGCGTCACGGTAGAGCGTCTGAGCCTGATGGCGTCGTACTGGAAGCATCTGGAGATGATCCAGACACCTGATAGTGAAGCGGTCAAGTTGGAATGCCTGGGTAAGATGCTCGAACAGTACGGTGCAGCCAGTGAACTTTCCCTTGCCCAAGGCGGCGACCGGGATTATTACCCGACGCTCAATGTGCTGGATGGCGCCATGGTGCTGGCGGGCCATGGCGATCCGACCGTATTCAATAGTTTGGACGGCTACCTTGCCGACTGGCTCGCCGATTGCCATCGCAATGCCGAGCGGCGATTGGCCGTGGAGCGGAATTTCTTCCATGCCTACGCGGCGGTGGACGCAGCACGCATCGAGTTGATGTGGCCCCTGCTCAGGCCCCATGCCGAGCCGCTGCCCGCCGACAGTCCGCAACTGCTGAAGCTCTACGAGCAGCACCAGGCCGTTTTCCGGCTGCTGGGCGGCGCCAACGAGCAAAACTCCGTCACCAAGCAACTGAATTGGTTGGCGGAGCGCATGCCCGCCGGCAGCCCGGTCCACGCCACCTTGTCAGCCTGGCTGGCAAAGCTGTCCTGAGTCGCCGCTCCCCCGAACCTGACCAAAGCGCTAAACCATGCCGCGAAGCCGCCCTACCGTCTTTATCTCCAGCACCTCCATCGATCTGCCGGAGCACCGGGAAAAAGTCCGCACGGCCTGTCTTGACCACGACTTTTTCCCAGACGGTATGGAAACCTGGCCGGCGGTGGATGCGGACGCCGAAACCCTTTGCCTCGCCAAGGTGGATCAGGCCGATGTATTCGTCGGCATCTACGGCCACCGCTACGGCTGGGTGCCGGCGGGGCAGGCCAAGTCAATTTCAGAGCTGGAATACGACCGGGCAGGGAAGCGGGGTATTCCACGGCTGTTGTTCGTGATTGATCCGGACATGCCTGCCAGCATTCCCTTTGACGAAATCGAAAGTGACGCCAAGCGCGAAGCACTCCGGCAATTCAAGGCCCGCATCAGCGGCGAAAGGGTTCACAAGACCTTCACCAACCCTGACCAGCTTCGCGCCGAAGTCGTGAATGCGCTCGTCACCCTCGCTCGGGAGTCTGTCCCCTTCTCCCCCAGAGAGAGTGGCAGGGGTGAGGGAGCGCGACCACCGCGAATCGAGCTTTCCCACCTCCCCAAAGGCGCTCCCCACTTCCTTGGGCGGGAGGTGGAAATGGCGATGCTGGATGAGGCGTGGGCGGCAGCGGGCACAACCACCATCGTGCAACTCATCGCCCCCGGCGGCACCGGCAAGACAGCGCTGGTTTCGCGCTGGCTGGATAGCTTGCGGGCCACTGGCTGGCGTGGCGCGGAAAAAGTCTTTGGCTGGAGCTTTTACAGCCAAGGCAGCGACGACAAACGGCAGGCGTCGGAAGACGGCTTTTTCGAGGCAGCGCTGAAGTGGTTTGGTGTCGATATTGCGCCGGCAGCCTCGCCCTGGGACAAGGGCGCCGCCCTGGCGCAGGCCGTGGCTGCCAGCCGTAGCCTGCTGGTGCTGGACGGCCTGGAGCCGCTGCAATACCCACCCACCGCCGCCGCCCTGGCCGGGGAACTCAAGGCGCCGGGTTTGCAAACCCTGCTGCAAACCCTCGCCCGCAACGGCCAGCCGGGCCTGGTGCTGCTGACCAGCCGCGAGCATCTTGCGGATTTGGCCGAATGGGTCAGGAACCCAGACCGGTCAGATGCCGGCGTGGTGGCCTTGGACCTGGGCAATCTGTGCGAGGCCGACGGCGCCCGGTTGCTGTGGAATCTGGGCGTTAAGCGAGCCGGCGCGGCGGCGATTCCGAACGACGACGAGGAACTACAAGAGGCCAGCCGGGCGGTACGGGGGCACGCGCTGACTTTGCAGCTTTTGGGCAGTTACCTAAACCTCGGTTTTGACGGTGATGTGCGCCAGCGGAATCAGGTGAATTTCCGGGAGGCCGATGAGGAAACGCAAAACGGCCACGCTTTCCGGGTCATGGCGGCCTACGAAACCTGGTTTGAACGGGAAGGTGAAAAAGGCGCCCGCTATCTGGCCGCTTTCCGTCTGCTGGGGTTTTTCGACCGTCTCGCCAGTCGCAATAGCTTGCGCGCCTTGCGCTCCGCTCCGGCCATCGCGGGCCTGACCCGGCCTTTGGTCACTCTCAAGCCCGAGCAATGGCAGGCGACTTTGAAGAAGCTTGAAGCTTGCGGACTGGCCCGGTTCGACACCCAAACCGGCAGCCTGGACGCCCACCCCCTGATCCGGGAATACCTGGCCCATGCCCTGCGTAGCCGGCAGCCCGAGGCCTGGCGCGAAGGGCATAAGCGCATCTACGAGCAACTGAAACGGGATACCAAGCCCCATCGCCCCGACGGGCTGGCTGGTTTGCAGCCGCTCTATCAGGCGGTGGCCCATGGCTGTCTGGCGGGGCTGCAGCAGCAGGCATGCGACGAGGTGTACGTGGATCGCATCCTGCGCGGCATGGGCCATGACGGCTTTTACAGCACCAAAAAACTCGGCGCCTTCGCGGCCGACCTGGGGGCGGTGGCCTGTTTTTTTGATTCGCCCTGGAGCCAGCCCGCCGCCGCCCTGCGCGAGGCTACCCAAGCCTGGCTGCTCAACGAAGCCGCTTTCAGCCTGCGCGCCCTGGGCCGACTGGACGAGGCGCTGCAACCCATGCGCGCCACCGCAGAAATAAACGCAAATAAAAGAAATTGGAAAAACGCCGCCATCAGCTACAGCAACC
The DNA here is from genome assembly GCA_041158545.1 of Pseudomonadota bacterium. Lineage (GTDB taxonomy): Bacteria > Pseudomonadota > Gammaproteobacteria > Burkholderiales > Rhodocyclaceae > JBEBBF01. Next base: position 5,389 of record JBEBBF010000401.1, read on the forward strand.
TGAGCCAACTGCAACTGAGCCTGGGCCGTCTGGCCGCCGCCGTGATGGAGGGCCGCGCCGCCGTTGACCATGCCGAGCGCAGCGGCGATGCCTTCCAGCGTATGACCAAGCGCGTCGCCCTGGCCGATGCCCTGCACCAGCACGGCGAGCCGGCCAGCGCCGAGTTCGAAGAGGCCGAAAAGGCGTTCCAGGCCGCCGAAGCCTTGCAGGCTGAGCGCCAGCCCAACTACCCGCTGCTCTACTCGCTGCAAGGTTTTCGCTATTGCGATCTGCTGTTGGCCAAAGCGGAGCGGCTGGCTTGGTGTAGGGGCGAACTTGTTCGCCCGTTGCCCAACGATCCGCTTCGGGCGAATAAATTCGCCCCTACAGCGGTGTTGCAAAGCTGTGCGGTGGTCCAGGCGCGGGCGGCGCAAACGCTGGCGTGGGTCTCTCCACAAAACTGGCTTCTCGACATCGCCCTCGACCACCTCACCCTGGCCCGCTGCGCCCTCTACGCCGGCCTGATCCAGGGCCAGCCGCCCGATCCAGTCGCCCAAGACCATGCCAAGCAAGCCCTCGCCGGCCTGCGCGCCGCCGGTCAGTCAGACTATCTCCCCCATGGCCTGCTCACCCGCGCCTGGCTGCGCGCCAGCCTGAACGACTCCACCGGCGCCCAGGCCGATCTGGCCGATCTGGCCGATCTGGACGAAGCCCAGCGCATCGCCGAGCGGGGCAACATGAAACTGCACCAAGCCGACATCGCACTCCACCGCGCCCGCCTCTTCGCCGACCGGGAAGCCTTAACCAAGGCCCGCACCCTGATCGAAGAATGCAAATACTTCCGCCGCCTGCCAGAACTAGCGGATGCGGAGGAACGGGCCAAGGCCGAAAGCTGGGGGGAAGCGAAAACCTGATCACCGCCCTGCCCTTCGAGCCGCCTGCCTCGCGGCTTGGTCAGGGCGAACGGGGCCAGGGTTTCAAGCCGGCGGCGCAGTGACCTGAAATTGAAGGGCAAGGCAGCAACCCGATTCAAACACCGCCGGCTAACCGGCACATCTGGAGGAGACAAGACATGGCCTGTAAGTACCACTACGACATTACCAACGAAGCGCTGACCCAACCGGCGAAGGACAAGACGCCTGAGGATTTTTTCGTCGATTGGACGGCTGCGGACAAGGGCAACATCCCCATGCTGTGCGCCGAACTGTGCCGCCTGGCTTATGGCGGCAAGGACCTGGTTCGCTTCACCTTGCCCCGCGCCGGCATGAAGCTGGTGGATTGGATGGGCGGTGAGGACATTCCCGATCGCTACAAGACCTGGGGTACCGATGGATTTGTCGCACTGGACCGGAACGGACAGGTCTTTGTGGTCTTTCGCGGCACAGAACCTGGCAAGGCGGAAGACATCATTGCCGATCTGCGTATCAAGGCCGTGCATTGGTGGCAAGGAGGATTGGTCCACGAAGGCTTCAATGCCGCCTACCTGGCCATCCAGGATCAACTTCAGAAGACGCTGAAGCTCTACGGTGGAAAGCTTGTCTGCGCTGGCCATAGCCTAGGCGGCGCCGTGGCGACGCTGGCGGCGGCTGACCACAAGGACCGCAATCCCGAATTAATGACCTTCGGCTGCCCCCGCGTGGGCGATCAGGCCTTCGTGACGCAACTTGCGGGTCAGGTAAAACCGTCCCGTTATGTGAATTGTTGCGATGTGGTGGCGCGGGTGCCGCCGGAGGTGATCGATAAGGCGCACCTGAACGATCTAATGGGGTGTTTCCTCTGGTCCACCGTTGGACTGGGTCATGTTGAGGAGGTGGTGGCGGGCCTGGTGGGTGAGGTCGCGGGTCACCCGGTTTATACCCACCTGGGCGATACCCGCTACATCGATCAGGCCGGAAATGTGACTTCGACGGTTGATATTGCAGCGGATCAGGCGGCTGCCCGTAAGGCTTACCCGCCCCAAGTGCAGTTGAATGTGTCTGCGTACCCTGCAGATGGATGGGCCACGGGCCTGTACGACAGCATCAAA
>JBEBBF010000402.1:0-14733 GCA_041158545.1 Pseudomonadota bacterium
CGGTGTGTTGTCTGCCGTATCTGCCGATGGCCGCATCAAACAGCGGCTGTCGGTCTCCGCCGGTGATGTGCGCGAACCGGCCTGGGGGCCCTTCCTCAAATAAGCGCACGGACCCTCAGGAGAAACCCCCCATGTCCAAAAAACTGTTGCTGCCCGTGCTGCTCGCCGCACTGCTGGCCGGCTGTACCTCCACCCCGAAAAACGAAGACACCGGCGCCCCGGTGGAAACCCTGAAGCCGACTTCCAGCACCCGCCCCACCGACGTGGTGCGCGTTGAAGCCGGCAACCTGGGCAACAAGCTGCCCGACGAGCTGACCAACCCGAACAGCATCCTGTCCAAGCGCAGCATCTACTTCGACCTGGACAAGTACGACGTCAAGGACGAGTTCCGCAACCTGCTCGCCGCCCACGCCAAGTTCCTCAACAACAACCGCCAGTTCAAGATCCTGATCCAGGGCAACACCGACGAACGCGGCAGCCGCGAATACAACCTCTCCCTCGGCCAGAAGCGGGCTGAAGCGGTGAAGAAGTCGCTGGCGCTGCTCGGCGTTCGCGAAGACCAGCTGGAATCGGTCAGCCTGGGCAAGGAAAAGCAGGTCTGCGGCGAATCCAGCGAAGAATGCTGGTCCAAGAACCGGCGCGCCGACATTCTCTATAGCGGAGAATTCTGATGCTGCCGCGCCGCCCCGCCCTGTTGCCGGCCATTCTGGTTGCGCTGTTCGCGGTGCCGGCGGCGCACGCCGGCATGTTCGATGAGGATGCCCGCAAGGAGCTGGCGGAGTACCGCCAGCAAACGGAAAACCGCTTCGACACCCTGTCCAAGGGCCAGTTGAGCCTTTCCGGTCAGCTCCAGAACCAGGCGGACGAAATCGCCCGCCTGCGCGGCCAGATCGAAACCCTGAACTACGAACTGGAAGCCGCCAAGAAGCGCCAGCAGGACTTCTACGTCGATCTGGACAACCGGCTGCGCAAGCTGGAAACCGCCGCCGCCCAGCAAGCCGCCGCCGCGGAAGGCCAGGGCGAGGCCGGCAAGCCCGCCGCCGCCAAGGTGGACCCGGCCGCGGAAGCCCGCGACTACGAAGCGGCGCTGAACCTGTTCAAGGCCAACAAGTACAAGGACGCCGCCGCCGCCTTCGAAAGCTTCGTCAAGACCTACGGCGAAGGCCAATACGCCGCCAAGGCCCAGTACTGGCAGGGCAACGCCTGGTACGCCCAGCGCGACTGCAAGAAGGCCATCGACGTCTATACCGTGGTCGTCAGCCGCTGGCCGGACAGCAGCAGCTCCCCCGACGCCCTGCTCAACATCGCCGCCTGCCAGCAGGAGCTGGCGATGCCGCAACCGGCGCGCAAGAACCTGGAAACCCTGGTCGCCCGCTACCCGGATTCCAGCGCCGCGACGACCGCCCGGGAACGGTTGAAGAAGAAATAAGGCATGACCGACGCAGTCCGGCTGAAAGTCAGCGAAATCTTCTTTTCGCTACAGGGCGAGGCGACCCGGGTCGGCCTGCCGACGGTGTTCGTCCGCCTGACCGGCTGCCCGCTGCGCTGCCGCTGGTGTGACAGCGAGTACGCCTTCAGCGGCGGCACCGTGATGGCGCTGGCGGACATCCTCGCCGCCATCGCCCGCCATCCGACGCGGCAGGTCTGTGTCACCGGCGGCGAACCGCTGGCGCAGAAGCCATGCCCGGCGCTGCTGACGGCGCTGTGCGACGCCGGTTACGAAGTCAGCCTGGAAACCTCCGGCGCCCTCAGCCTGGCCGGGCTGGACCCGCGGGTCGCCCGGATCATGGATCTGAAGGCCCCGGATTCCGGCGAAGCGGACAAAAACCTCTGGTCCAACCTCGACCTGCTGACCCCCCGCGACGAGATCAAGGTGATCATCGCCAGCCGCGCCGATTACGACTGGTTCCGCCAGCAGCTGGCCGAACGGCAGCTGGCGGAACGCTGCCCGCTGCTGCTCTCCCCCGCCGCCGGCGAAATCGAGCCGCAGGCGCTGGCCGAGTGGATTCTCGCAGATGGCCTGCCGGTCCGTTTCCAGCTGCAACTGCACAAACTCCTTTGGGGTAACATGCGGGGCAAGTGATTTCCCCCGCCCCTTGCGCATGCCCGAGCGTCGCCTTTTCTCCCGTATCCTGTTCCGCACCGAAGCCCGTCTCTCCGAACCCGGCCACGAGATCGGCGTTCAGGTGATCGACCTGTCTTTGCGCGGCGCGCTGCTGCGGCCCCTGCGCCCCTGGACCGCGACGTCCGGCACCCCCTGCACCCTGCGCATCCGCCTCGACGAAATGGGCACGCTGATCCACATGGACGGCCAGGTCGCCCACCGGGACGGGGTGTATGTCGGGTTCCGCTGCACCGAAATCGACCTCGACAGCATCACCCATCTGCGGCGGCTGCTCGAACTCAACCTGGGCGACGAAGCCCTGCTGCAGCGGGAACTGTCGGCGTTTTCCCGGCTTGATCCGGGCTGACCGCAGCAATGATCCGCACGATCCGGACCGACCAGCTGCTGCCCGGCATGTATGTGGTCAACCTGTCGAAAGGCTGGTTGAACCACGGCTTCTGGCGCAGCCGTTTCATGGTCAAGGACGCGGAGATGATCCGCCGCATCCGCGCCGAAGGCATCGAAGAAGTCCATATCGACACCCGGCGGGGCCGTGACCTGCCGGACCGGATGCCGCTGGAAGGGCTGAACCGCAACCAGCTGAAGCCCGACGGCGAAAAATCGATCATCCTCCCCGCTACCGCCGAACCGGCGCGGCCGCTGGCCCAGGTCTCGGTCGAGGAAGAAAGACGGCGGGCGGCGCTGCTGCTGCAGGGCGCCACCAGCACGGTCCGCGAGTTGATGACCGAAGCCCGCCGCGGCAACAGCGTCGAAGCCGAACGGATGGCGCCGTACATCGACAAGATGATCGACTCCATCGCCCGCAACGGCGACGCCCTGGTGCCGCTGACCCGGGTCAAGCAGCGGCTCTACCTCTATGAGCACCCGGTCGCCACCGCGGCGCTGATGGTCGCCGTCGCGCTGCGCCAGGACATGGACCGGGACTTGATCTACGGCCTGGCGATGGGCTCGCTGCTGCAGGACATCGGCCAGGCCAAGCTGGACGCCAACCTGATCAGCCGCCGCGGCGCCCTCAGTCCTTCCGAACTCCAGCTGGTGCAGAACCACGTCGAGGAAAGCCTGCACCTGATCGACGCCGTACCCAACCTGCCGGACGAATCCCGGCTGGTCGTGCAGGAACACCACGAACGCTACGACGGCTCCGGCTATCCGCACCGCCTGTCCGGCGAACAGATTTCCCTGGCCGGACGGCTGGCGGCCATCGTCGATTCCTACGACGCGATGACCTCGGAGCGCCCCTACCGCCACGCCCTGTCGCCGGCGCTGGCGCTGCGCGACCTCTACCAGCAGGGCGGCAACCGGATGGACCTCAGCCTGGTGCAAAGCCTGATCCGCACCCTGGGCATCTACCCGATCGGCACGCTGGTGCGGCTGGAAAGCAATCACCTCGCGGTGGTGCTGGAACAAAACAGCGACGACCTGCTGCGGCCGGTGGTCCGGGTCATCTACGACATCAACCGCAGCCTCTACGTCTCGCCGGTGCGGATGGACCTCAGCCGCAAGACCGGCAACAACTTCGGCGGCATCGTCGCCATCGAGGAATACCGCCGCTGGGGCATCCTGCCCACCGCCTTCGAGCCGGCCTGATTCAGCCCGAAGCGGCCCGCTTCGGTCAGGTCCGGCCCGCCGCAACGAAACCGGCCGCTTCGCCCCACCCCACAGCGCGCCCGCCTCGCTGTTCACCGCCTTTTCCGGCAGAAACTACGGGTTAGCCGCGATGACAGGGCATTACTTTTCCGCTATAAAACCGCGCAAACCAACCGGCCGCCCGAGCCGCCTCGCCCCCCGCCCCCGACGATGAACCTCCTTTCTGCCGTTTCTCCGCTTTCCCGCCTCCCGCGCCCCGCCGCGGTCCTCCTCGCACTGCTCAGCCTCGCCGCCTGTCAGGAGTCCACTCCACCCGCCCCCGCGGCCGCGGCCAAGGTGCAGCCGGCCCTCAGCGTCAGCGTGATCCAGCCCCGGCAACGGGAGTGGCCGCAGCGGCTCAACGCCGGCGGCAGCGTCGCCGCCTGGCAGGAAGTCGCCATCGGCGCCGAACTGGGCGGCTACCGCATCACCGAAGTCCGCGCCCAGGTCGGCGACCGGGTCAAGAAGGGCCAGGTGCTGGCCCGGATCAGCGCTGACGCGGTGAACCACGAACTCGCCGAAAGCCAGGCCGCCGTCAGCGAAGCCAAGGCCACGCTGGTGGATGCCCACGCCAACCTGGAACGCAGCGTCCAGCTGCGCGCCCAGGGCTTTTACAGCGCCCAGCAGAACAGCCGCGAGCAGGCCGCCAGCGAAACCGCCGAAGCCCGGCTGGCGGCGGCGGAAGCCCGCCTGAAAAACGCCCGGCTGCGCCAGAGCAAGACCACAGTCACCGCCAGCGACGACGGCCTGATTTCCGGCCGCACCGCCACCGTCGGCGCCCTGTGCGACATGGGCAAGGAATTATTCCGGCTGATCCGCCACGGCCGGCTGGAATGGCGGGCGGAAGTCACCGCCGCCGAGCTGCACCGGATCGAGCCGGGCCGCAGCGTGCTGCTGAGCACCCCGGATGGCGCCACGCTGACCGGCAAGGTCCGGGTACGGGCGCCGACGGTGGACCCGCAGACCCGGCTGGGGCTGGTCTATGTCGATCTGCCGGCGGATGCCCACCGCCAGGTCAGCGCCGGCATGTTCCTGCGCGGCGAATTCCAGCTGGGCCAGGCCCCGGCGCTGACGCTGCCGCAGACGGCAGTGCTGCTGCGCGACGGCTTCGCCTACGTGTTCCGGGTCGAATCCGAGCAGGAAGGCCAGGCACGGATCGCCCAGTTCAAGGTCCAGACCGGTCGCCAGCAGGACGGCGAAATCGAGGTCAGCGGCCTGGCGGCGGATGCCCGGATCGTCGCTGCCGGGGTCGGCTTCCTCAGCGATGGCGACAGCGTCAAGCTGGTCGCGGCCGCCCGCCCCTGAGCCGCCCGCCCCTGAGCCGCCCGCACCCCTCCACCGCGCCACCCCGCCAGCCGCTTCGCAACCCACCCCGCAAGCCGCTCCGTTTTCCGACCGCCCCTCCTTCCGGACTTTCGCCGATGAACGTTTCCGCCTGGTCGATCCGCCACCCGATTCCCGCGATCCTGTTGTTCCTGCTGCTGAGCCTGTTCGGGCTTTATGCCTTCAAGAGCATGAAGATCCAGCAGTTCCCCGACATCGACCTGCCGATGATCACCGTCACCGCCACGCTGCCGGGCGCCGCGCCCGCGCAGATGGAAACCGAGGTGGCGCGCAAGATCGAGAACGCCGTCGCCACGCTGCAGGGCATCAAGCACATCTACGCCAAGGTGCAGGACGGCACCGCCATCGTCACCGCCGAATTCCGGCTGGAAAAGCCCAGCCAGGAAGCGCTGGACGACGTTCGCGACGCGATGTCGCGCATCCGTTCCGACCTGCCCGGCGACCTGAAGGACCCGGTGATCACCAAGGTCAATGTCGCCGGCAGCCCGATCCTGACCTATACCGTGTCTTCCGCCCGGATGGACGACGAGGCGCTGTCCTGGTTCGTCGACAACACCGTGACCAAGGCCCTGCTGTCGGTGCGCGGCGTGGGCAGCGTCAGCCGGGTCGGCGGGGTCAGCCGGGAAGTCCGGGTCGAACTCGACCCGCTGCGCCTGCTGGCCCTGCGCGCCACCGCCGCCGATGTCTCCCGGCAGCTCAAGCAGATTCAGCAGGATGCCTCCGGCGGCCGCGCCGACATCGGCGGCATCGAACAATCCCTGCGCACACTGGCCACCGTCGAGAGCGCCGCGCAGCTGGGCCGGATGGAAATCGCCCTCAGCGACGGCCGCCGCATCCGCCTCGACGAAGTCGCGAAGGTCAGCGACACCGTCGCCGAGCAACGCCAGGGGGCGCTGCTCAACGGCCGGCCGGTGGTCGGCTTTGAAATCGTCCGCAGCCGCGGCGCCGGCGAAGTGGACGTCCGCGACGGGGTGCTGGCGCAGCTGGCCAAGCTGAAGGCGGCGCATCCGGACATCGAAATCACCGAAGCCTTCAATTTCGTCGATCCGGTGATCGAGAACTACACCGGCTCGATGTCGCTGCTGCTCGAAGGCGCGCTGCTGGCGGTGATCGTGGTCTGGTTCTTCCTGCGCAACTGGCGGGCGACGCTGGTGTCGGCGACGGCGCTGCCGCTGTCGGCGATTCCGACCTTCGGCGTGATGTATGTGATGGGCTTTTCGCTCAATGTCGTGACGCTGCTGTCGATGTCCCTGGTCATCGGGATTCTGGTCGATGACGCCATCGTCGAGATCGAGAACATCATGCGCCACCTGGCCCAGGGCAAATCGCCCTACCAGGCGGCGATGGAAGCGGCGGACGAAATCGGGCTGGCGGTGATCGCCACCACCTTCACGCTGATCGCCGTCTTCCTGCCCACCGCCTTCATGAACGGGGTCGCCGGCAAGTTCTTCGTCCAGTTCGGCTGGACCGCGGCGATTGCAGTGTTCTTCTCGCTGGTCGTCGCCCGGTTGCTGACGCCGATGATGGCCGCCTACCTGCTAGAAGTCCCGCGCCAGCCGCAGCGGGAAGCGGGCTGGCTGCGCCGTTACCAGACCTGGGCCGCCTGGTGCCTGAAACACCGGCTGCTGACGCTGCTGGCCACCGCCGGCTTCTTCTTTGGTTCCTTCGCGCTGGTGCCGCTGCTGCCCACCGGCTTCCTGCCGCCGGATGACCTGTCGCAAACCCAGGTCTATCTGTCGCTGCCGCCGGGCAGCACCTACCAGGAAAGCTTCGCCGCCGCCGAAAAGGCGCGGGAACTGGTCAAGCAGAATCCCCATGTCCAGCTGGTCTATACCGCCATCGGCGGCGGCGCCGCCGGCAGCGACCCCTTCGCCCCCCGCGGCGCCGCGGAGGTGCGCAAGGCAACGCTGACGATCAACCTGACGCCCCGCTCGGACCGCGGCGGCGTCACCAAACAGGACGTGGAACGCGACCTGCGCGAGCGGCTGGCGGCGCTGCCCGGCGTCCGGGTCAAGGTCGGTTTCGGCGGCTCCAACGAGAAATACGTGCTGGTGCTGGCCAGCGAGGACGGCCAGCGGCTGGCGGAACACGCCCGGCAGGTGGAGCGGGAACTGCGGACGCTGCCCGGCATCGGCGGCATCAACAGCACCGCCAGCCTGACCCGGCCGGAGCTGGTGCTGCGCCCGGACTTCGCCCGGATGGCGGAACAGGGCGTGACCTCCAGCGCCATCGCCGACACGCTGCGCATCGCCACCGTCGGCGACTACGACCAGAACCTGCCCAAGCTCAACCTCGCCCAGCGCCAGGTGCCCATCGTCGTGATGCTGCCGCCGGCCGCCCGCGCCGACCTGGCGCTGCTCGGCCGGCTCAGCGTCCCCGGCAGCCACGGCCCGGTGCTGCTGAGCCACCTGGGCGAGCTGAGCCTGAGCGGCGGCCCGGCGGAAATCGACCGCTATGACCGGCTGCGCAACGTCAATTTCGAAATCGAGCTGAACCAGGTGCCCCTGGGCGAGGTGGAACGCCTGGCCAAGGCGCTGCCCAGCCTGCAGCACCTGCCGCCGGGCATCATCCAGACCACCGTCGGCGACGCCGAGGCGATGGGCGAGCTGTTCGAAAGCTTCGGCCTGGCGATGCTGACCGGCGTGCTCTGCATCTACGTGGTGCTGGTGCTGCTGTTCCACGATTTCGTGCAGCCGCTGACCATCCTCGCCGCGCTGGTGCTGTCCATCCCCGGCGCCTTCCTCGCGCTGTTCGTCACCCACAGCGCCCTGTCGATGCCGTCGATGATCGGGCTGATCATGCTGATGGGCATCGCCACCAAGAACTCGATCCTGCTGATCGACTACGTGGTGCTGGCGCGGCGGGAACACGGCCTGTCCCGCTGGGACGCACTGCTCGACGCCTGCCACAAACGCGCCCGCCCCATCGTGATGACCACCATCGCCATGGGCTTCGGCATGCTGCCCATCGCCATCGGCCTCGGCACCGACCCCAGCTTCCGCGCCCCGATGGCCATCGTCGTCATCGGCGGCCTGATCACCTCCACCTTCCTCAGCCTGCTGGTCATCCCCGTCGTCTTCACCTTCGTCGACGACCTCGTCACCGCCTGCCAAGGCAGGTTGAAGCGGCTGAAGACGCATTGAGGCGAAACGCTTTTCGAACGCATGCAGTCAGATTGGTGATCGTGTTTCTGACTCCCGCAACCGTTGATCGCATGCGTTTGCCGTATCAATCCCGCTGACTTTCCCCTGCGCCCAGGGGAAAGCCGAATGACATGGCCGCGTTGGGCAAGCATAATTTCTGCTTTCACCCGCCTCCAGGCCGGGCAAACAAGAAAAAACGGGAGTACCACGATGTCCGACCTCGTCCAACGCCTGAAGGCGGTCCTGCTTACGCTCGTCCCCAGCGACGGCAAGCCCATCGGCAACACTGCACTGCGCAGGGAAGCCGAAGCCCGGCTTCAGGCCGAGGGGCTGGGCGTCAGCGAAGTCGATTATTGGCAGGCGCATGCCGATCTGATCGCTGACGGATCGCTGTTGAAAGGGCAAGGGCGGGGCGGGTCTGTTCGTTTGGCCGAGGCGAGCACCGAGGATTTCTCACTGGCCCATCAAGAGGCCCCCGCAGCGGAACCCCAGCCAGCCAGGGCGGCAAAACCGGGCTTGACCAGGGTGACGCCGCCCGCCACGAAACGAGGCGCCGACGAAGCCCCTCAGATCCTTTCTTACCGCCACCAGGACAAGCGCAAGAACAACCCGGAGGTCGGCATGGTCACGCCGGCCACCGACCCGGAAGCGGGCAAGACCCGCTGGGCTTTCGACCCCCACCTGGACCCGGCCCTGCAGTTCGACTCCCAACGCGGCCGCATCGAAACCATCATCGACGAGGCTCTGGCCAGCGGCGACAGCGAGCGCATGCGCAGCGCGCTCGAAGAACTCAAGCACCTGCAGGCCCCCTACCTGAACTGGGCCGGCAAGGCCGAGCGGACCAGCTTCGACGTGGACACCGTCAGCCTGCACGTGCACGAACGGGTGGACCCGGCCAGCATCCTCTCCGCCGTGCGCAAGGCGATGAAAGGCGAAGGCAAGAGCAAGGGCGCCGAGGATGGAAAAAGGCGGGCCATCCAGCCCGGCCTGTTCGACGCTCCCTTCGAGAACCTGCCCCTGCGTGACGCCATCGACTTCTACCAGCACGAACGCGGTTGGGCGAACCGCCTGGTCGCGGGGGATTCCCTGCTGGTGATGAACAGCCTGCTGCAGAAGGAAAGCATGGCCGGCAAGGTGCAGATGATCTACTTCGACCCGCCCTACGGCATCAAGTACGGCTCCAACTTCCAGCCCTTCGTCGGCAAGCGCGATGTCAAGGACAGGAACGATGCCGACCTGACCCAGGAACCGGAGATGATCAAGGCGTTCCGGGATACCTGGGAGCTGGGCATCCACTCCTATCTGACCTATCTGCGGGATCGTCTGCTGCTGGCGCGAGAACTACTGAACGAAAGCGGCAGCGTGTTTGTGCAGATTTCAGATGAGAACCTGCACCATGTGCGGGAGATCATGGATGAGGTTTTCGGTATGGAAAATTTCGTTTCTCTGATTACCTTTCGCAAGAAAACAATGCCGCTCGGTGCAACGCACTTGGAAGGAATGGCTGACTACCTAGTCTGGTATGGCAGAGACAAAAGTAAGTTGAAGTATCAGCAGCTATATTCATACCAAGACGTCGAGGGTGACGGCCACTGGAGTTGGCTAGATGAATTTGGAGCGCGCAGGAAGCTCATCGCAGCCGAAAAAGAAAATCACTCATTGCTTCCCGCTGACAGTAGATTGGGACGTCTGGTGTCTATGGCACCCCCGACATTCTCATCTGCCAGTGTGTTTCCGATTAGTTTTAGAGGCAAAGAACGCGTGCCAAGAGGGAACGGTTGCTGGATTACTGGTTCCGATGGAATGCAACGGCTAATCAAGGCTAATCGGATTGAAGCGGAAGGTGAGGCACTACAGTTTCTGCTATTCCTTGACGATTACCCTCTGTCAAAGATCACGAACCTGTGGGGCGAAACTATCGGAGCCCGAGATCGTAGCTATGTTGTTCAAACATCAGCTGACGTTATCGAGCGCTGCATCCTCATGACCACCGACCCCGGCGACCTCGTCCTCGACCCTACCTGCGGCTCCGGCACCACCGCCTTCGTCGCCGAGAAGTGGGGCCGTCGCTGGATCACCTGTGACACCTCCCGTGTCGCCGTCACGCTGGCCAAGCAGCGCCTGATGACTTCGAGCTTCGACTACTTCGACCTGAAATACCCACACGAAGGCCTCAAGGGCGGCTTCATCTACAAGACCGTGCCGCACGTCACCTTGAAGTCCATCGCCAACAACCCGGACATCGACAGCATCTACGCACGCCGGCACCCGGCCATCGAGCAGCTGCTCGGCCAGTTGAACACCGAGTTGGCAAAGCACGCGCTTGCAAGCTTCGTCGTCGCGGAAGGCGGACGCAAAGGGGAAAAACTCGACTTCGCCCAGGGCGACACGCTCCAGGAGTGGGAGGTGCCCTTCGAGGCCCCCGCCGACTGGCCCAAGGCGGTGACGACACGCCATGACCAGTTCCTGCACGCCCGCCAGCAGATGCAGGCACAGATGGATCAGTCCATCGCCGCCCACGCCGACCAGGAAGTCCTTTACGACCAGCCGAGCATCGCCAGGAATCGCCTGCGCATCACCGGGCCGTTCACCGTCGAGGCGGTGCCCTTCCCCAGCGTCAAGGCACTCGACGAGGCCAGCGGCCCGGACGAGGCGGACACCAGCATTGCCCGCACCGGCGAGTCCGGCCGCCAGCATCAGTGGCGGGATGAGCTGCTGAAAACCGGGATTCGCGGCAAGGGCGGGCAGTTGCTGAAGTTCGCCGACTTGGAGGCACTGCCCTCGGACAAGGACATCCGCAACCTGCATGCCGTCGGCCACCTCGACAGTGGCGAGCGGGTGGTGGTCAGCTTCGGGCCGGAACATGCGGCGCTGGAGCAGCGCCAGGTGGCCAACGCTTTCATTGAGGCCGGCAATCTCTTCCCCTTGCCCAGGATGGTTGTCTTCTGTGCCTTCACCTTCGATCCTGAAGCCGCCAAGGACATTGACAGCATGAAGGGCATCACCGCCTTGAAGGCCCAGATGAATACCGACCTGCTGACGGAGGACTTGAAGAAGGCGAAGTCGTCCAACCAGAGCTTCTGGCTGATGGGGCAGCCCGAGGTCGAGGTCCACACCCTCAAGGATGGCCGTTACGCAGTCGAGGTGCATGGCTTCGACTATTTCGACACGGTCAAGGGCGAGCTGGTCTCCGGCGGCAAGAGCAAGATCGCCATGTGGTCACTCGACACCGACTATGACGAGCGCAGCGTCTTCCCCCGTCAGGTTTTCTTCCCGATGGCCGGCAAGGGCGAAGGCTGGGAGAAGCTGAAGAAGAACATCCGCGCTGAACTGGACGAGTCCAGGCTGGACAAGTTCCACGGCACCGTCAGCCTGCCCTTCGAGGCGGGCGACAACCGCAAGATCGCGGTGAAGATCGTGGACGACCGGGGTATTGAATCGCTCAAGGTCATGTCGCTTGCTTGAGGGAATCACCATGGATGAACCCGTCAACTTGATGGATGTGTTGAGCTGCTACGAGGGTGCCGATGTGGAGTACAAGTCGGCGCGGGGCGGTTTGCCCGCCAGCCTCTGGGAAACCTATTGCGCGTTCGCCAATTCGGGTGGCGGCACGATCTGGCTGGGGGTTGTACAGCGTGGGGAAGGGCTGGAGATTCAAGGTGTGATGGCACCGGAAAAGTTGTTGTCCGATTTCTGGAACACGGTCAATAACCGGAGCAAAGTCAGTTTGAATTTGCTCCGGAATGAGGATGTCGCCATCGTCTGCGCGCATGTCACCGAGCCAGCAGTCCTCCGCATCCACGTTCCCCGCGCCGATCGGCGACAGCGTCCGGTCTTTTTGCGGAATGACCCCTTGGGCAGCACGTTCCGGCGCAACCATGAAGGCGATTACCGATGTACCGAGGCCGAGGTGCGTCGCATGTTTGCAGACCAGTCCGAGGAGCCTGCTGACAGCCGGATTCTGCCGGGGTTTTCGACGGAGGATTTGCATCCGGATTCGTTGCGGCACTTTCGTTTGCTGGCGGAGTCGACGCGCCTGGGTGAAACCTGGCGCCAGGAAGACGATATCGGCCTGTTGCGCAAGTTGGGTGGCTGGCGGCGTGACCGCACGACAAATGCCGAAGGCTTGACGCTTGCCGGCTTGCTCATGTTTGGCCGTAATGAGGCGATTCGCGATCCGGCCGCTGTGCCGGGTTTTCACTTGGATTATCGTGAGCGTTTTTCCGATGATCCGGCCATTCGCTGGACTGACCGTCTAACGCCCGATGGCACCTGGGAAGGCAATCTGTTCCAGTTTTATCGCCTGGTTTCCCTGAAACTGGCCAGCGGGCCGGGAATCAAGCGGCCTTTCCAGACGGATGCCACAGGGCGGCGAGTCGCGGTGACCCGGATTGACGAGGCTTTACAGGAATCGCTGGTCAACGCGTTGATTCATGCGGATTACACCGGTCAAGGCGGCGTGGTGATTGATCGTTATCCGGATCGCTTGATTTTTTCCAACCCGGGCACCCTGCTGGTCTCTCGTGAACAGTTGATGGCGGGCGGCATCAGTGAATGCCGGAATAAGTCCTTGCAACTGATGTTCCAGGTGCTGGGCGCTGGCGACAAGGCCGGCTCCGGCATTGACCGGATACGGGCGAGCTGGGCGGCGGAACACTGGCAGTCGCCCGAACTTCGTGAGGTTTTCCGCCCGGATCGGGTGTTGCTGGAATTGCCGATGGTCAGTCTGTTGCCGGAAACCGTGCTGACTGATCTGCATGCGCGATTCGGGCGTGTGTTTGGTGAATTGTCCGGTGATGAGTTGCAGGCCGTGGCCGTGGCGCTGGAGACCGGCAAGGTGACTAACCAACACCTGCAGGGCATGCTGACCATGCATCGGGTAGATATCACGAATATGCTGGGAAGCCTGGTTCGGCGAGGTTTTCTGGTCTCGGACGGGATCGGTCGGGGAACACGCTATTTCGTTGCAACAGATCAATCTGCCGAAAATCAGGGAGCTTCCCCTGTAAGCGACGGAGCTTCCCCTGTAAGCGATGGAGCTTCCCCCGTAAGCGATGGAGCTTCCCTCGTAAGCGATGGAGCTTCCCCCGTAAGCGATGGAGCTTCCCCCGTAACCAGTGGGTACATCTCCGAAGGCGAAAGGGTTTCTGATCTGCCCCCAGAGCTTCATCACCTCGCCCGCAGTATTCGTGAACAAC
Organism: Pseudomonadota bacterium; assembly: GCA_041158545.1. Lineage (GTDB taxonomy): Bacteria > Pseudomonadota > Gammaproteobacteria > Burkholderiales > Rhodocyclaceae > JBEBBF01. The sequence goes on from JBEBBF010000402.1 coordinate 13,437, forward strand.
GACGCACCCATCCTGAGCAAATGCGTCAAGTCATCCAGCGCCTTTGCAGTTGGGATTATCTGACCGCCCAGCAGATGGCGACTTGGCTGGGACGCAGCAAGAAGCGATTGCAAGACGAGTTTTTGCGGCCAATGTGTGCTGCGGGTGTTTTAACCATGCGCTACCCCAAGACACCGAATCATATGCAACAGGCCTATCGCGCCATTCCGGCCAATGAGGAAGGTGGCCTTGCATGAGCCAACACACCCTGATCATCAACTCGCCCTTCCAGCGCCCGACACACCACTGGCTGCGCCAGAGCGACAACAAGCTGGAACTCCAGAGCGGGCGGCGCCCCGCGGGGTACGAGATTTTCGACACGCGGCACAACACGGTCCGCACCGTCGAGCTGGATCTCGTCAATCGCATCCGCGAACGGGTCGATGTCTGGCGCGAGGCCGGCTATCCCGGCGTGACCACGGTCACCCGCCAGTTGCTGGAGCACTGGCAAGACCCGGATGCCAGCCGCCAGAATGCCTTCTATTTCTGCCAGATCGAGGCCATCGAGACACTGATCTGGCATGTCGAGGCACCGCCCGACTACAAGCAGGGGATTGCCATACCGGGCGACGGCGGCGTCTGGGAGCGGCTGTGCAGCAAGATGGCGACCGGCAGCGGCAAGACGACGGTGATGGCGATGATCATCACCTGGCAGGTGCTGAACGCCCTGACCTACCCGAAGCGCAACAAGGACTTCTCGCGCACGGTGTTCATCGTCGCCCCCGGCCTTACCGTCAAGGAACGCCTCCAGGTGCTGCGCCCCGGTCACCCGGAGAACTACTACGACACTTTCGGCCTGTGCCCCAACGAAGGGCTGCGCCAGAAGTTGAACCAGGTCGAACTCGGCATCGAGAACTGGCACAGCCTGATGCCGCTGAAGGAGCAGGATCGCTCCGTGGTCAAGAAAGGCGCCGAGAGCGACGAGGCCTACGTCCGCCGCGTGCTCGGCAAGCTGTCTGGCTACAAGGACATTCTGATCATCAACGATGAAGCGCACCACGCCTACCGCAAACCGGCCGAGGTGAAGGTCAGCAAGAAAGATGCAGAGGAACTCGGCATCGACCTGGAAGAGGCCACCCGCTGGATCGAGGGGCTGGACCGCATCCACAAGATGCGCCGGATCATCCGCTGCTTCGACCTGTCGGCCACACCGTTCGCCCCCACCGGCAAGACCAGCACCGAGTCGTCGCTGTTCGAGTGGGTCATCTCCGACTTCGGCCTGAACGACGCCATCGAGGCCGGCCTGGTGAAGACGCCC
>JBEBBF010000403.1:0-8761 GCA_041158545.1 Pseudomonadota bacterium
ACCCACGCCCAGCCCGGACAGGGCGTTCGCCAGCCGGCCGATCCGCTCGCGCAGCTGCCGGTAGCTGAAACGCTGCTTGCCCATGTAGACGATTTCCTGCTCCGGCGCCGTCGCCAGCGGCGTATGCAGCAGCTGCTTGATCAGCAGCGGGTAGTTGTAGGCGGACGGGGTGACGGTGATCGGCTGGAATGACATGGCGACGCTCTCCCTGGTGTGTTGTTGGTTTTTCCCGCCGTGGCGACGGGGTTTGGCGCGGATTCTAACGCCGGGACCGGGGCGGGCCGCCGCCGGGGGCGGGTTTATTGCAGCTTGCGGTAAAGCGAGCGGGGGCTGATGCCCAGCTGGCGGGCGGTGGCGGTGATGTCGCCCCGGTGCTGCGCCAGGCTCCAGGCGACGTATTCCTGCTCCAGCCGCGCCAGGTTGACCGCCTGTGGCAACTGGAACAGCCCGGCGGTCGGGGCCGCGGCGGCCTGATCCGGTTCCGGCGGCGGCAGGGCCATCGGCAGCGGCGCGGCGGGCAGCGCGTCCAGGCTGCGGGCTTCGGCGAGGTCGGCGGCGCCCAGGCTGTCGCCGTCGGCGAGCAGGCTGGCCCGCTCGATCAGGTTGCGGAGTTCGCGGATGTTGCCGGGGAAGTGCTGCCGGGCCAGCCAGGCCAGCGCGTCCGGCGTCAGGCTGCGCTGGCGGCGGTCCAGCCGCTCCAGCAGCGAGGTCGCCAGCAGCGGGATGTCGATCGGCCGCTCGTGCAGCGCCGGGGTGCGGATCGGGAAGGTGTTGATCCGGAAGTAGAGGTCGCGGCGGAAGCTGCCGACTTCGACCATCGCCGCCAGCGGCCGGTGGGTCGCCGCCACCAGCCGGAAGTCGGCGCGCAGGCTGTCGAGGCCGCCGACCCGGCGATAGGTGCCGCTTTCCAGCAGGCGCAGCAGCTTGACCTGCAGCACCGGCGGCAATTCGCCGATTTCGTCGAGGAACAGCGTGCCGCCGCTGGCGGCCTCGACCAGGCCCAGCTTGCGGTGGCTGGCGCCGGTGAAGGCGCCCTTTTCGTAGCCGAACAGCTCGCTCTCGAACAGGCTTTCGGTCAGCCCGGCGCAATCGACGGTGACGAAGGGGCCGGAACGGCGCTCGCTGGCTTCGTGGATCGCCTGGGCCACCAACTCCTTGCCGGTCCCGGTTTCCCCCAGCAGCAGCACCGCCGAATCCGCCACAGCGACCCGGACCACCCGTTCCAGCATCTGGACAAAGGCGGGCGAGCGGCCGACCAGACCCTGGGCGGCGCTGCGGCTGCTGGCCTGGCGCACCACCCGCAGGGTTTCGACGAAGTAGAGCAGTTGGCCGCCGGCGTCGCGGATCGGGGTGGTTTCCACATCCACATGCTCTTCGCCCCGCGGCGTGTGATGCAGGTGCAGCACACGCTGGCTGCCGCCTTCGGCCAGGCTCTGCTTCAGCGGGCAGGATTCCCCGGCCTGGTCGCAGGGGACCGTGAAGTGGTGCGAGACCTCGTAGCAAGTCCGGCCGTGGATGCTCTGCTCGCCGCCGAATTCCCGGATGTAGGCCTGGTTGGCGGCGACGATCTGGTAGTCCCGGTCCATGATGATCCGGGGTTCCGGTTGCTGGTCCAGGTAGGACAGCAGTTCGCTGAGCAGGGAGGTGGTCATGGTGTCAATTCTGGCAAATAACGGCGGGTATTTTGCCAGAATTGACAAAGCGCGGCGCGGCAGCCTTGGCCCGCTTGGGGTGGCTGATTTGCAAGCCACTGAATCCAAAGCCTTGTTGTGGTTTTTGCCGACTGGCACGCATCTTGATAGGTAAGGGCAAACCTGATTTTTCCGCTGCCATGTCCACCTTCCGCCGCTTCTGGGATTCCGCCTCTTCCGCCTGCACCTACCTGCTGTATGACCGGCAGGGGGGCACCGGGGTCTGCATCGACCCGGTGCGGGAGCATCTGCCGCTGTACCTGCGGGTACTGCAGGAATTGCGGCTGCAGCTGGCGGCCATCGTCGAAACCCATGTCCATGCCGACCATTTCAGCGCCGCGTCCGAGCTGCGCGCCAGCACCGGGGCGTTGCTGCTGGCCGGGCGTCACAGCGGCACCGTCGGCGCCGACCGGCTGGTGGACGAGGGCGACCAGTTCAACCTGGGCGGCCTGAACCTGCAGCTGCTGGCGACGCCGGGGCATGCGCCGGGCAGCCTCAGCCTGCGTTGCGGCGACCGCCTGTTCACCGGCGACAGCCTGCTGATCGGCAGCTGGGGCCGCACCGACGAGCCGGGGAGCAATCCCGGCCAGTTGTTCGACAGTATTTCCCGGCTGCTGCGGCTGCCCGACGAGTGCAGCGTGCTGCCCGGCCACGGCAGCCAGGGCCGCTGGATCAGCTGCCTGGGCGAGGAGCGGCGCAGCAATCCGATGTTCCAGGGGCTGAGCCGGGACGAATTCATTGCCCGCTGCAGCCAGCAGCGCCTGCCGCCCTTGCCCGAGCCGGCGGCGTGTCTGGCGCACAACCGGGATTTCCGCGTCGCCGCCTGAGATTTTTTCCGACTTCCGAACTTCACAAAGAAAGAAACCACCATGACCGATCCCGCCAAGCCCGCCGAGGGCAAACCTGAGGTCCCTCAGGAGTTGTACGAGAAACACAAGACCATTTACGCCAAGGCGGTTCGCGGTTTCTTCGATAACTGGCGGATCGCGATGGTGGTCTTCACCCAGGCGATCTTCTACCTGACCCCTTTCCTGCAATGGAATGACCGCCAGGCGGTGCTGTTTCATCTGGTCGAGCGCAAGTTCTACATCTTCGGCCTGGTGTTCTGGCCGCAGGACGTGATTTACCTCGCGGTGCTGCTGATGATTTCCGCCTACGGCCTGTTCCTGGTCACCGCGGTGGCCGGGCGGCTGTTCTGCGGCTACGCCTGTCCGCAGACGGTGTACACCGAACTGTTCATGTGGGTGGAAAACTGGGTCGAAGGCGACCGCCCGAAGCGGATCAAGCGCGACCAGCGCCCGTGGGACGCGGAAAAGATTCGCATCAAGCTGACCAAGCACAGCCTGTGGCTGCTGCTCAGCCTCTGGACCGGCCTGACCCTGGTTTGCTACTTCACGCCGGTGCATGAGCTGATCGAAGAGCTGAAGGTGTGGCAACTGGGCGGCTGGGAAATGTTCTGGATCTTCTTCTACGCCGGTTTCACCTACCTGATGGCCGGCTTCATGCGGGAACAGGTCTGCAAGTACATGTGTCCGTATGCCCGCTTCCAGAGCGTGATGTTCGACCCGGACACCCTGATCATCACCTACGACAACGAGCGCGGCGAACCCCGTGGCACCCGTAAAAAAGGCGCCGACATCAAACAGCTGGGGCTGGGCGAGTGCGTCGATTGCGGCATCTGCGTCCAGGTCTGCCCGACCGGCATCGACATCCGCAAGGGGCTGCAATACGAGTGCATCGGCTGTGCCGCCTGTGTGGATGCCTGTGACCAGGTGATGGACAAGGTCGGCTATCCCCGCGGCCTGGTCCGCTACTCCACCGAAAACGCGATGGACCACCACCTGACCCGCAAGGAAATCCTCGGCCACATCGTCCGGCCGCGGATCCTGCTCTACACGGTGATCCTGGGCCTGATCACGCTGCTGACTGCCTGGTTCCTCATCCACCGGATTCCGCTTAAGGTGGATGTGATCCGCGACCGCTCCAGCCTTTCCCGGGAAGCCGACGACGGCAGCATCGAAAACGTGTTCACGCTGCAGGTGATGAATACCGACGAGCAGGCGCACCGTTACCGGATCAGCGTCACGGGTCTGGACGGCGTCCGCATCGCCGGCCCCAGCGAAGTGGAAGTGCCGGGTACCCGGGTTCAGGCCCTGCTGACCTCGGTCCAGGCTCCGCCGGAAGCCGGCCGCAAGGGCTCCAACCCGATCCAGTTCGTCATCGAAGCAATCGACAAGCCTGAAATCGCGGTCAAGGAAAAGGCGGCATTCATGATGCCTTGACGGGCGTCTCCAGGGGCGGCGGGAGACCCCCTCCAATCCGCCTGCCGTCCTGCGTTTCCGTCTGTGCGTTTTGCCGGCTCTTCGGAGCCGGCTTTTTTTCGTTTACCCGGAAGGGGCAAAAAAAATGCCCCGACACGGCGGGGCAGGGGGCTGGCCAGGGCTGGCCGGGGTGGGGCTTACTTCTTGTTCGGGGCCGGGAAGTCCTTCATCTGTTCCTTGATGCAGGCGCGGTGGGCGGGTTTGTCGCCTTTCTTGTCGGCACAGGTGGCGCGGGCTTTCTGGGCGGCTTCGCAGCGTTCCGGGTGGGCGGCCTTGCTGCAGTCCTTGGCGCGGGCCTGGGCGAGGCCGCTAGTGGCGAGGGCGACGGTGAGCAGCAGGGTGGTGGCGAGGGTTTTCATGCGGGGCTCCTGTAAGTGAACCGCGGCTTGCGGTGGCGGGAGACTACCACGACGGCGATGACAAAGGCGTGAGCGAGGGCGGCGTCAGCGCTCGCCCTGCTCCAGCGCGGCGATGCGGGCCGGGGTGTCCGGATGGCTGCTGAGCAGGCTCAGTCCCGGTTCGGCCGGTTGCGCCTGTTCCAGTTTGCCGAGGGCGCGGATCAGCGCCCGTGCGTTGCCCTGCTGCTGCCGCAGGTAGTCGGCGGCCCAGGCGTCGGCCTCGCGTTCGGCGTCGCGGGAGTAGCCGCTGCTCAGCAGCAGGCCACTGACGCCGACGGCGGCGGAGGAGACGTCGCCCAGCCAGAAGGCCAGCAGCGCGGAAAGCGCTGTGCCCTGGATCACTTGCCGCAGCGCGTGCTGCCGGGCCAGATGCCCGGTTTCGTGGGCGAGCACGGCGAGGATTTCAGTGTCGTCGAGACGCTGGACCAGTTCGTCGAGCAGCACGATGTCGCCACCGGGCAGGGCCAGCGCGTTGGCGCCGAAGTGGCCGCCATGACGGAAATGCAGGCGCAGGCCGCCGGGGGGCGGGTGGGGCAGCGGGGTGGCGAACAGGGGCGCGGCGGCGCGGCGCAGGGCTTCCTGCCGTTCGGCGGGCAAGCTGCTGGGGCCGAGCTGGCGGTCGAGCTGGCCCAGCGCGCTGTCGGAGAGTTGCTGCACCAGCGTCGGCGGCAGCCGGGGCGCCAGCCAGTTGCCCAGCGCCGGCAGGCCGTGGGCGTAGAGCGCCCAGGCGGCGCCGGCCAGGATCAGCACGCCAAGCAGCGCGGCCAGCCCGTGGCGCTGCAGCCGCGGCAGCAGGGAGTCCGGGTGGCCGGCGGCGGCGATCAGTGCCGTCAGGGCCGGGCCTTCGGCCGCTTCGCAGACCCCGCCGTCGGGCAGCGTGATCCGGCGTGGGGCGCCGGCGTAGCCTTCGCCGAAATCGACGTCCCGCAGCGGGTAGCGGCGCAGCGCGCCGTCCGCGTCTTCAAGATGCAGGAAGTCATTGGCGACATGCAGCCGCACAGGCTGGCGGCGGGCGCTGTGGCCGTCGAAATAGCCGGCTTCGAGCATCGCTACAGGCCGATGCCCAGGTCCAGGCCTTCGGCGGCTTCGCTGCCAAAGGCGGCGACATCCTGGCCGGCGGCCGCCGTGGCCGTGGCCAGCGCGGCGGCGTTGATCACCTGCAGGTGCTCGGCCCGGTAACGGGCGAGGCGGATCCGGGCATAGGGCCAGTAGAGCCCCAGGGTCAGCAAGGTCAGCAGGCTGTTGCCCAGGCTGAGCTTCAGGAAGCCGGGCAGGGTCTGATGGCTGACGAAGCGGGTTTCACCCAGTTGCAGGTGCGTCCAGAACAGGTTGCTGCCGACCACCTGCAGCCAGGGGCGCAGCAGCAGGAACAACAGCGTGGCGAGCGGTGCCAGCAGCGCCGCAGCCAGACCGCCCTCGCCGATGCCGGTCAGGGCGATGAGCAGCGCCAGCAGCACCAGGCCGCCCCACAGCAGCAGCGGCAGGCGCAGGGCCAGGTAGAAGTCCCGCACCGTGGCGTTGAACTGGGCGTCGATCCGGCCGTAGCGCAGGTTGCGGGCGACAAAGGCTTTTTGCTGGCGCAGGAAGGCGGGGAGATAAAAGCCCAGGCTCAGTCCGACCAGCAGGCCGTGGCCGAGGTAAAGCGGGACGGCCTCCCGGTAGGTGCCGGCGAAGGCAAAGCGCAGGCCGCGGTAGCTGAGGTTGTGCGCCCGGAAGCGCAGCGACTGCACCAGCAGCCAGGGCAGGGCCAGCATGAACGCCAGCGTGCCCAGGACCTGGAGCAGCGGGAAGGCTTCGCCGAGGTTGGAGAGCAACAGCAGCGGAAGCAGCAGCAGGCGGCCACGCAGGATGGTCCTGGGCTGGCCGTGGTAATCGAAGGCGCTGCCGTCCAGCAGCAGATGGCGATGGAAATATTGCTCCCGGCGGACCTTGGCCCAGGCGCTGTAGAGGCCCAGCGTCAGCAGGGTCAGCAGCAGATTCACCAGCCAGATCCGGAAGTATTCCGTGCCCTGGCCGCGGAATTCCGGCTGGCTGACCGGCGGCTGCGCCGCGTCCGGGCTGCTGGGCGGCGCAGCCTGGTTGGTGCCGGGCAGGGTCACATCCAGGGGCGGCAGCATGGCCTTGGGGCGGGGCGCCGGGGGCGGCAGGTCGGCGGCACCGAGCAGGCGGCGGCTGGCCTGGCGCATCGCCTCCAGCTTCTCGATGGGCAGGGGATTGCCCCGAGCCAGATGGCGGCGATAGCGGTTGACCGCCCGCGCGTAGGCGATCCTGACTTCTTCCAGACTGGCATCGGGCCGTAGCCCCAGCAGTGCGAAATCCCGGTCCGACATCTTCCTTTCCTGGTGGCGATCCCCGCGGCGGGGGCGGTGATCCGTCATGCCGACGGGGCGCCATGCGGCCGCCAGCGAGGCCCGGACTATAGCATTGCCGCTTTGTTCCGGTCGCCGCGGCCGCTGCAGCGGCGCGGGGCTTTCGGTAGAGTAGCGGCCGGTTGCCGGCTTGGCAGCGGGCCGGTGGAACGGAAAGCGAGCGGAATGTGAAGGAAGAGGTGCTGTTTTACGGTTTGCTGCAGCGGCAGTGGTGCATCGGCCTGACCTGGCAGGGCTGGCTGTTGCTGCTCGCGCTGCTGGCCGGGCTGGGCCTGTGGTTGGGGCGCGGCCTGTATCCCTTCCTCGCGGAAAACCGGGACGTCAGCCGCTGCGAGGCGATGGTGGTCGAGGGCTGGATGCCGGATCAGGCGGTGGCGCGGATCGTCGCCGAATACCAGCGGCGCGGCTGCCAGCGGCTGTTCTTCACCGGCGGGCCGATTGAGCTGGGCGGGCCATTGCTGGAGTTTGGCAGCTACGCCGAAGTCGGCGCCCGCCGGGCGGTGCATTACGGGGTGCCGGCCGCGGCGGTGCAGGCGGTGCCGGCGGCCTACGCGGCACGGGACCGGACCTACACCTCGGCGCTGGCGCTGCGCCAGTGGCTGGAAGCTCAGGAAGGGGCGCAGGAAGGGGCGCGGCTGCGCGGCCTGCAGGTGATGTCCTTCGGCCCTCACGCCCGGCGGACCCGGCTGCTGTTTGCGCTGGCGCTGGGCGAGGCTTATGAAGTCGGCGTCACCGCGCTGCCGCCACTGGATTACCCGCCGGAATCCTGGTGGCGTTTCAGCGGCGGGGTGCGGGCGGTGATCGGCGAGGGCATCGCCTTCCTCTACGCCCGCTGGCTGTTCCGGCCGGAGCAGGCGTAGGCGCTGCCGGGCCTGTTGCGCCGCCGGTGCGGCGGACCGGCCGGCCGGGAAACACTGGCCGGGCCGGGCGCCGTGGCGGTTCGCGGTCTTGGACTTCCGGCAACCGCGGGGGAGGCTGCGGCTTGCCGCTCCAGGCCGGGCCGGGCGCGGCGGGGGCTGCGGAATGCGCGCCTCAGCGCAGCTGGAGCAGCTCGCTGATCCGGGCTTCGAATTCGCGGAAACGCTGGTCCAGCTTGCGGATTTCCTCTTTTTTCCGGGCCGCGGGCAGGAAGGCGTGACGCAGGCTGTTATAGACCGTCTGCTTCAGCTCCTTGTAACTCGGGCGGTAGCGGCTGGCGTAGAGCAGGTATTCGCCGCTCAGGTTGTTGCGCGAGACGCCGGAATCGTCGGTGGAAATCACGAAGGGAATCCCCAGCCGGCGGTAGAGCGGCAGCGGGTGGTCGTCGCCGCTGACGCCGAGGATGAACTCGTTGCTGGTCAGGTTGATTTCCACGGCGACCGGGCGTTTTTTCATTTCCGCCAGCAGCAGCGGGGCGTCGGACTCGTGGGCGATATCGACGCCATGGCCGATCCGCTCGGCGCCGGCGACGGTGACGGCCAGCTGGATGTGGTCCTGCAGCCCCTCCGGCGGCACCAGGCCCAGGCGCAGTTCGCCGGCGTGCATCGCCAGCTTGGTCTCGGGGAAGCGCTTCTTGAGCAGGCCGAACATCCGCATGTGCAGCTTGTAGTCGTTCATCGCGACGATGCCGTTTTCCGGGCCGACAATGTTCACGCCGACCACATAGGGGCTGCGCTGGGCGGCGGAGAACGCGGCGAACAGCCCGGCGAAGACCTTGCCCGGCGCTCTGTTGCGGCTGACGTAGCTCTGGAAGCGCAGCGTGAAGTCCGCGTCTTCGACCTGCTTCGCCCAGCTTTCCAGGTCGCGGGTGTAGTCGTTGATCCGGTTCTGCGTCTTCCCGTCCTGGGCCAGGAAGTCGGCGTAGGCGGTCAGCGCGCCGTCGATCAGCGTCGGGTTGCCGGTGGCGATGGCCTGCTCCAGCCGCTGGTCGTGCTCCGCGCTCGGGTTGGCCGGGGCGCCGATCAGCATGGTTTCCAGGTATTGCAGGTTCTCCGCCTTGGCCC
>JBEBBF010000404.1:0-2873 GCA_041158545.1 Pseudomonadota bacterium
CAGCGTCGGTATCCGCTTCGTCGCCTGAAACCCATAACAAGGCCGCACCGGGGGGTGCGGCCGTCGCACACACCAGGAGGAAACATGCCCTTTGCCCAGATTTTCCTGATCGAAGGCCGCACGGAAGAGCAGAAGCGGGCGGTGATCGAAAAGGTCTCCACCGCGCTGCACGAAGCCGTGGGCGCCCCGATGGAAAACATCCGCGTCTGGATCCAGGAAGTGCCGAAAACCCAGTGGGGTATCGCCGGCAAGACCGCCAAGGATCTGGGTCGCTAGGGGAATTCCCTGACCTTCGCCCGGCGCTGAGCCGGCGCGACGCTGAATAAAAGGCAGGCCTCAAGCCTGCCGCCGACCCCGGCCAGGGGCGACACCGCAGTGTTTTGCACCGCGGCGGGTGGTTTTTTGCCCGAAAAAAGCATGAAGGAGACACGAGATGCACAGGACAGGGAGCCTTCGCGGCGGCGGCTGGCGGCCGCTGACGCTGGCGATGGGGGTGATGGCGCTGGGGGCGGCTTGCACGGTCGAGCCGGACCTGAGCAAGGTGGCGGCCGAATCGGGGCGTGCGGTCAAGCGTTACGACACGGTCCAGGCGCTGGCGAGCAACCCGCAGGTGGTGGTGGCCGGAACGCAGGGCGGCGCCTTGCTGCGCTCGACCGACCAGGGCAAGAGCTGGCAACGGCAGCCCCTGGCCGGCGCCTCGCTGGTTGGGCTGACGACTTGCCCGGACGGCCGCTTCCTCGGCATCGATTTCTACAGCCGGGTCTGGTTCGGCAGCGCCGACGGCCAGGCCTGGACGCCGTTCACCCTCGAAAAACCGCATACCCCGCTCGCCGTCTCCTGCGACAGCCAGGGCCGCTGGTGGGTGGCCGGCACCGGCTCGACCATTGCCCGCAGCACCGACCAGGGCCAGAGCTGGCATTACACCGACCTGGGCGAGGACGCCCAGCTCACCGCGATCCAGTTCTTTGACGCCGGCAACGGCATCGCCCTCGGCGAATTCGGCCGGGTGCTCGCCAGCCAGGACGGCGGGCTGAGCTGGAACAAGGCCGGGCAGATTCCCGGCGAGTTCTACCCCTACGCCGCGCTGTTCGCCGACCGGCAACACGGCTGGGTCAGCGGCATTGCCGGCCAGATGCTGCATACCAGCGACGGCGGCAAGACCTGGGTCAAGCAGGGCAACACCACCCAGGCGCCGCTGTACCGGCTGTTCATGCACGACGGCCGCCCCTACGGCGTGGGTGCCAGCGGCGTCGTCGCCCGGTTCGATGCCGGCGTCTGGCGCGGCATGCCCTATCCGGACGCGGTTCCGGTCTTCCTCGGTGCCGCAGCCCCGCTGCCCGGCCAGTCCGCCATCGCGAGTGGCGGCCCCGGCGGCCTGCTGCGCGTGCTCGGCACCAAAACGAATTAAGACGAGGCGCCCGAAATGGTCAGTTCCCTCCGCCACCGCATCACCCACAGCCTGCACCAGGGCGAAGAATGGATCTTCGCCAACCCGCGCATCGTGCTGTCGCTGGTCTTTGCCATCACCCTCCTGTTCAGCCTGGCCCTGCCCAAGCTGCGGGTGTATTCCGACTTTTCCGACCTGCTGCCGCAGAACCATGGCTACATCAAGGTCTATAACCGCCTGAAGGAGAACTTCGGCGGCGCCAACATGATCGTGATGGCCGTGGAAGTCGAAAAAGGCTCGATCTTCAACGACGAAAGCCTGGCCCTGATCCACCAGGCCACCCAGGGCCTGGACAGCCTGCCCGGCGTCAACCACAACCTCGTTTCCAGCCTGACCCACCGCACCGCCCGCAAGGTCTTCCTCGACGAGGAGGGCGGCTTTGCCTCGGAGTCCTACTACGAGCCGGGCAAGAAGCAGCGCACCGTCGCCGAACTCGACCAGCTGCGCAACGACGTCATCGCCAACCCGACGATCTACGGCCTGCTGGTCTCGCCGGACATGAAGGCGGCGCTGATCAAGGCCCAGCTCAACGAAGGCGACATCGACTACCGCAAGACCTTCGAGGAATTGCAGACCCTGCGCCAGGCCTTGGACCAACCCGGTCACAAGATCCACGTCACCGGCAATCCGGTGCTCACCGGCTGGGTGTACACCTACCTCAACCAGATCCTCGCCATCCTCGCCTACACGCTGGCGCTGCTGGCTGCGCTGCTGGTCATTTACTTCCGCCGGCTCTACGGCATTGCGCTGCCGCTGCTCGGGATCGCCCTCAGCTCGATCTGGGGCCTGGGCTTCATGTCGGTCGCCGGGATCAACCTCGAACCCCTGTCGCTGCCCATTCCCTTCCTGATCGCCGCCCGCGCCACCTCGCACGGGGTGCAGCTGGTGGTGCGCTACTACGAAGAACTCGCCGTGGTCCGCGACGGCAAGAAGGCGGCCCGCAATGCGCTCGATGCGCTGTTCCGGCCCGGCTCCCTCGCCATCATCGTGGATGCGGTCGGCATCGCCGTGCTGATGCTGGGCGCCGCCCCGTTCAACTACAAGCTCGGCCTGGCCGCCGGCTTCTGGGGCTTCTCGGTGATCTTCACGGTGCACTTCATGGTCCCGCTGGCGCTGACCATCCTGCCGCAGCCGAAGAAGACCGAAAACGCCAACCAGGGCGTGCGTAACCTGCTCGGCAACTTCATGGCCCGCACCGGCGGCACCGACGGCGGCGCCCGCAGCATCCTGATCCTGACGCTGATCGGCGCCCTGGGCGGGGCGTACTTCATCAGCAAGGTGCAATTGGGCGAGTCCGAGCCCGGCTCGCCGCTGCTGCACCACAACCACGACTACAACGTCTCGACCAAGGCGATCAACACCCTGTTCCCCGGCTCCGAGGAACTGCACGTCATCGCCCGCACCGAGCAAAAGGGCGGCATCCGGC
>JBEBBF010000405.1:0-3691 GCA_041158545.1 Pseudomonadota bacterium
CACCGGCGACCAGGGCCTGGGCGCACTCCAGCGCCCGCCCGGTATCGCGGACGCCGAGGCGCATCTTGGCGGTGAAAGGGATGCCGTCAGGCACGCCACCGCGGACCGTATAGGCAATCCGGTGCAGCAGTTCCGGCTCGTCGAGCAGCACCGCGCCGCCACGGTGGCGATTGACGGTCGGCGCCGGGCAGCCGAAGTTGAGGTCTATCCCCGCAGGCTGCAGCAGCGCCACCCGGCGGGCATTGATCGCCAGATAGTCCGGGTCGGAACCCAGCAACTGCACCCGCACCGGCGTGCCGGCATGGGTCCGGCTGCCCTGCCCCAATTCCGGACAAACCCGCAGGAAGGCCCGGTCCGGCAGCAGCGAGCCGGTGACCCGGATGAATTCGGCGACACACCAGTCGTAGCCGCCCACAGCGGTCAGCACCTCGCGCATCACGTCATCCGCCAGCCCTTCCATCGGCGCCAGCAGCAGACGGGGCGGCGGCAATGCAGCGGCCGGAGAAGTCGGAGAGGACAAGGCGGAGTCAGACACGGGGCACACGGGGTGGATGGATCACGAACTGCGGAGAAGAAACAGAGAATCGGGCAACGAAAACCGGGCGTTGTCCGCCCATTTTCAGCGGCTGCGCGAGCGCTGGATGGGCAAAAAAGCCGCGGATTTTAGCAGCTTGGCTTACCATTCCCGGTTTTTTCGCCCTGGGCCGCCCATGTTTCCCCGCCTGAACCTACTGCGCTGTTGCTTTGCCCTGCTCCTGCTGGGTGCACTGGCGCCGCTGCACGCCACGGAAGCCGGCCATTGCCTGCAACTCGATGATCCCGGCGAGCGGCTGGCCTGCTACGACCAGGCCCACGGCCGCCAGCCGAGCACGGCAGTTGAAGCCGCGCCCGAAGGCGTACATCTCCCCGGCCACAGCAGCTTCCATCCTTACAAGACCATGTATGCGCTGCCGGTCTGGCACCGTTCCGCGCCCAATCTGCAACCTTCCAGCCCGGCAGCCGGCCACACGGTCAGCACGCCCCTGGTCGAGGACCGGACCGAAAGCAAGTTTCAGCTGAGCTTCCAGAGTGAGCTGGCGCAGGACTTGTTCAAGCTCGACAGCAGCCTGCGCTTTGCCTACACCCAGACTTCCCGCTGGCAGGTTTACGCCGCTGGCCAGTCGCGGCCGTTCCGGGAAAACAATTACGAACCGGAACTGCTGGCGGTGTTTGCCACCCGGCCCTACAGCTGGGGCGGCTGGCAGAGCCGCAGCCTGACGCTGGCGCTGAATCACCAGTCCAACGGCCGCGCCGATCCCTATTCCCGCAGCTGGAACCGGGCGATTCTCGATTGGGAACTGGTCAGCAAGCCCGACGCCGCCGGCCACTGGCAGTTGAATCTGCGCCCCTGGTGGCGGATTCCGGAAAACAGCCTCAATGACGACAACCCGGACATCAGCCGTTACCTTGGCCGCGGCGAGGCCATCCTGACCCGGCAAGCCGGTCGCCATCGGCTGAGCCTGCTGCTGCGCCATGGTTTCCGCAGTAACGACCGGGGCGGCGCCCAGTTCGACTGGGCTTTCCCGCTACCGAAGCTGCCCTGGTGCCGCGATGGCGAAGGTTTCCTGTGCAAGCATCCGGACACCCTGCGCGGCCATCTGCAGATCTTTACCGGCTATGGCGAAAGCCTGATCGACTACAACCACAAGGCCAATTACCTGGGGCTGGGGGTTTCGCTGGCCGAATGGTGATCCGCATGCGCCGGGCGGCCGTATGGCATTCCGGTCGGAATCACTGTGATATTAGCGGTTACAATTCCGCCCCATCCCGCACCGCAACGAGAAGGCCATGACCCTGACGCGCAAGATTTCCTACCGCAACCTGCCCCAGCTGCTGATGCAGGTCCGCGAGGCGCTGCTGAGCAACTTCCGCCCCATCCTCAATCATTACGGCCTGACCGAGCAGCAGTGGCGGATCATGCGGACGCTGAGCGAGCGGGATCAGCTGGAACCCCGGGAGCTCTGCGAAGCCTGCCACATCCTCAGCCCCAGCCTGGCCGGGGTGCTGGCGCGGATGGAGGACATGGGTCTGGTGCAACGCAGCCCCTTCCCGGACGATCAGCGGCGGCAACTGGTGCGGCTCAGCGAACGCAGCGAAGCGCTGGTCACGGAGATTGCCCCGCTGGTCGAGGAACAATACCGCCACATCGAGGCCGCTTTCGGCAAGGCACTGATCGGTCAGCTGTACAACGCCATCGACCGGGTGCTGCTGAGTGAACACCCGCCGGTGCAACGGGTCAGCTTGCCGGCGCTGCCGGCTCAGACCAGCAGCCCCAAGCCAGCTGGCAGCAAACGGCCAGGGCGGAGCCGGAAAACCGCCGCGGCCGGGGATTCCGCCGCGGGAGAGTGAACCGAATCCGCATTCCGCCGGGTTTGCCGGGTTTGCCGGGCAGGGAGGCTTGATTCAGGACTGCGCCGGATCCAGTAAATCCGGCTGAACGGCGTTTTACGGGCCGGAGAAACACCTTCCGGCCCGAACCCCAAGCTTCAAATCACCAGCTGCGTCCCCAATTCCACGACCCGGTTGGTCGGAATCTTGAAGAAGTCGCTGGCGCTGGTGGCGTTTTTCGACATCAGCGCAAACAGCCGGGCGCGCAGCGGCGCAATCTTGCGGGTCAGCGACGGGACGATGGTTTCCCGCGACAGGTAGAACGTGGTTTCCATGATGTCGAAGCGTTCGCCAAAGCGCTTGCACTGCTCCAGCGCCCCCGGCACATCCGGGCTTTCCATGAAGCCGTAGCGGATCACCAGCCGCTTGAAGCCCTTGCCCATGTTGTGCAGGAAGATGCGGTCGAAATCATTGACGTAAGGCGTGCCCGCGGTCTGGATCGTCACCAGCACCACCCGTTCATGCAGCACCTGGTTGTGCTTCAGGTTGTGCAGCAGCGCTGCCGGAACCCCCTCTTTCGAACTGGTCATGAACACGGCGGTGCCGTTGATCCGATGCACGTCGTCGATGGACTGCAGGAAGTCACCCATCGGGATGCTCTGCTTGGCCATTTCCTCGGAAACCAGCTTGCGGCCGCGCCGCCAGGTGGTCAGCACCGAGAAGGACACCAGGCCCATCGCCAGCGGGAACCAGCCGCCTTCGGGAATCTTGATCGCGTTGGCGGCGAAGAACGCCAGATCAACCACCAGCAGCGAACCCGCAACCAGCGCGACGAGCAGCGCGTTCCAGCGCCACATCAGCACCATCACGAAGGCCACCAGGATCGTGTCGATCAGCATCGTGCCGGTCACGGCGATGCCGTAGGCCGCGGCGAGATTGGAGGAATTCTTGAAACCAATCACCAGCGCAACCACCGCCAGATACAGGGTCCAGTTGGTGAAAGGCACGTAAATCTGGCCTTCCTCCTTGCCGGAGGTGTGGATGATCTGCATCCGCGGCAGTAGGCCCATCTGGATCGACTGCCGCGCCACCGAGAAGGCGCCGGAAATCACCGCCTGCGAGGCGATCACCGTCGCCAGCGTCGCCAGGATCACCATCGGCACCAGCGCCCAGTCCGGCGCCAGATGGAAGAACGGGCTGCTAATGGCTTCCGGCTCGGCCAGCAGCAGGGCGCCCTGGCCAAAATAGTTGAGCACCAGCGCCGGCATCACGAAACCAAACCAGGCCAGCCGGATCGGGAAACGGCCGAAATGCCCCATGTCGG
>JBEBBF010000406.1:0-13749 GCA_041158545.1 Pseudomonadota bacterium
GACCTCGGTTTCGATGTACTGGTTGGACTTGCCCGCATAGAGCGCGTCGATCAGCACCTTGTATTTTTCCGCCACGAAGTTGCGGCGGACCTTGCGGGTCCGGGTCAGCTCGTCGTCGTCGGGGTCCAGCTCCTTGTGCAGCACCAGGAAGCGGTGGACCTGGGAGTCCGCCACCATCGCATCATGGGCCAGCGCCGCATTGACCTCTTCGATGCAACCCTGGATCAGCTCCAGCACCTGCGGCTTGCTCGCCAGGTCGGTGTAGCCCGAGTAGGCGATGTTGCGCCGCTCGGCCCAGTTGCCGACCGCACCCATATCAATATTGATGAAGGCGCAGACTTCGCCGCGGTTGTGGCCGAAGCAGACCGCTTCCTTCACGAAGGGGAAGAACTTCAGCTTGTTCTCGATGTAGTTCGGGGCAAACATCGCGCCGTTGGACAGCTTGCCCACGTCCTTGGCCCGGTCGATGATCTTCAGGTGCCCGTCTTCGTCGAGGAAGCCGGCGTCGCCGGTCATGAAGTAACCGTCGGCATCGATCGCCTCGGCGGTGGCCTCCGGCCGCTGGTAGTAGCCCTTCAGCAGCATCGCGCCCTTGACCAGCACTTCGCCGCTATCGGCGATCTTGATCTCGACGCCGGGCGCCGGGGCGCCGACCGAGTCGGATTTGACCTGTCCATTGGGCTGCAGGCAGACATAGGCGCAGGTTTCGGTCTGGCCGTAGAGCTGCTTCAGGTTGATGCCGATGGAGCGATAGAACTTGAACAGTTCCGGGCCGATGGCGGCGCCGGCGGTGTAGGCCACCTGAATCCGGCTCATCCCCAGCACGTTCTTCAGCGGGCCGTAGATCATCAGGTCGCCCAGCCAGTACTGGAAACGGTCGCCGAAGGAAACCGGCTTGCCGTCGAGGATGTCGCCGCCGCAGCGCTTGGCCACGTCCATGAAGTGGCGGTACAGCTTCTGCTTGAAGGCGCCAGCGTCTTCCATGCGAATCTGCACCGAAGTCAGCAGGCTTTCGAACACCCGCGGCGGCGCAAAGTAATAGGTCGGCCCGATTTCCCGCAGGTCGGTCATCACCGTGTCGCCGGATTCCGGGCAGTTGATCGTGAAACCGCAGACCACGGCCTGGGCAAAGGAGAACAGGTGGTCGCCCACCCAGGCCATCGGCAGGTAAGACAGGATGTCCCCGTCCGGCGACAGCTTGTCCACCTGCGCCCCGCCCTGGGCGGCGGCGATGAAGGCCGCGTGGGTCTGGCAGACGCCCTTGGGCTTGCCGGTGGTGCCGGAGGTATAGAGCATCACCGACACGTCGTCGTACTTGCCCATTTCCACTTCGTTATCGAGGAAATCCGGGTGATTCCGGTCGTGGATGCGGCCCATTTCCATCAGCTCATGCACGTCGTGCAGGAAGGTCTGGTTGTAATGGCGCATCCCGCGGGGATCGTCGTAAATGATGTGTTCGAGCTGCGGCAGCTGATCGCGAATCTCCAGCAGCTTGTCCACCTGCTCCTGGTCTTCAACGATGGCGAAGCGGACGCCGGCATCCTGCAGCACGAACTGCATTTCCGCCGCGACCGCATCCTGATACAGCGGCACCGGCACGCCGCCCAGGCATTGGGCCGCGCTCATCATCATGTACAGGTGGGGACGGTTGTCGCCGATGATCGCCAGGTTGTCGCCGCGGCGAAAGCCCAGCTCGGCCAGGCCGCAGGCCAGGGCGCGGACCCGCTCGGCCACGTCGGCCCAGCTCCAGGTCTGCCAGATACCCAGGTGCTTTTCCCGCATTGCGGGCGCGGCGCCACGCACTTTGGCGTGATGGAACAACAGGCGCGGGAAGGTGTGTAAACCATCCAGCTCCCTGTGGAGTTGGTTTCCGGACATGCTTTTTGTCTCCTCTTTGTCCGGCTCGCCTGAAGGAGGCGGCCGAATCTAGGGTGGTCAGGCCATTGTCAGACGCGGTTTGCAAGCAGGTCAATCCTGCACTGCACCACGTTCAGCCTGGCGGCGAGTGTAGCGAGGCAAAGCGCCTATAATTGTCGCCTCGCAGACAATTGAGAAAAAAAATGCAATCCGTGGAGGATTTGCTCCGCAACTCCGCCTGGGGCCACAAGCTCTCCGAAGAAGAACTCCAGCGCGCCCTCGCAGGAACCAGCGAACGCCCCATCCCCGCCGGAGGTTTTGTCTGCCGCCGTGGCGACCCGGTCGATCACTGGATCGGCATCATCGACGGCCTGGTCAAGATCAGCAGTTGCTGGGTCACCGGCAAGACCGTCACCTTCACCGGCGTCCCGCCCGGCGGCTGGCTGGGCGAAGGCTCGCTGCTGAAACAGGAATGCCGCAAATACGATGTGGTCGCCCTGCGTGACGCCCGGGTTGCCTACATGAACCGCAGCACCTTCCAGTGGCTTCTCGACCACAGTATCCCATTCAACCGCTTCCTGCTCGGCCAATTGAACGAGCGCCTGGGGCAATTCATCGGGATGCTGGAGAGCGACCGCCTCTACGACACCACCGCCCGGATCGCCCGCGGCCTCTCCACGCTGTTCAACCCGGTGCTGTACCCCGGCACCCACCGCCTGCTGCAACTTTCCCAGGAAGAGCTGGGCCACCTCGCCGGCATCTCCCGCCAGCGCGCCAACCAGGCCCTGCGCGAACTCGAAGAAGCCGGCCTGCTCCGCATCGAATACGGCGGGATCACCATCCTCGACCTCGACGGCCTGCGCCGCTACGGCGACTGACTTGCCGGTTTTTCCAGCACTGATCACCCAGGAGGTTTGCGTGTATTCAAATCCGAATATATGCTCTTCGCTTTCACTCCGGCGCACCCCGATCATGCCCGACCCCAGCAACACGCCGCTCAACGCCACCGTCAAGTACAACCCCCACCTTTGGAGCGACGCGGAATTGCGCTCCATCTTCGTCGTCCGGACCCGGGAACTGGCGGAGCTGCTGCAGGCGGTGCGCGAGGTGGCGCCGCACAAGCCGCCGCGGCATCTGCTGATCGTCGGCCACCGCGGGATGGGCAAGAGCACCCTGCTGCGACGCCTGGCGCTGGCGATTGCCGACGAGGCGGCGCTGAACCAGCAGTGGATTGCCCTGTCGTTCCCGGAAGAGCAATACACGGTCTCGACGCTGGCCGAATTGTGGAAGAACGTACTCGACGCCCTGGCCGACACCCGCCAGCGGGAAGGCGCGCCGCTGGCCGAGCTGCACCGGCTGGATACGGAAATCAGCCGGATCGGCAACCTGCCGGAGAGCGAGCAGGAAACCGCCAGCCTCGACCTGCTGGTGCAATGGGTCCGGGAAAACGGCCGCCGGCTGATCCTGTTGATGGACAGCACCGACCTGATCTTTTCCGGGCTCAGCGACAGCGGCAAGAAGGCCAGCAACCCGCCGCCGGCGCTGGCCCGCCTGCGCGACACCCTGAGCCGGGAAACCGGGATTTTCTGGCTGGGTGCCAGCTACCAGCCGATGGAAGCGCTGTACCAGTACGACGGCGCCTTTCAGGATTTCTTCCAGACGCTGGAATTGCACGCCCTCAGCGTCGAGGACATGCGTCAGGCGCTGCTGGCGCTGGCCCGCGCCTTCGGCGCCGACCAGCACGGACGCAACACCGAGGAGCGGATGCTGCGGACGCTGGATGCGCGGCCGGAGCGGCTGCAGGTACTGCACACGCTGACCGGCGGCAACCCGCGGACCACGGTGATGCTCTACGAGCTGTTCGCCAGCAGCACCCAGGAAGACATTCACACCGATCTCAAGGTACTGCTCGACCTGATGACCCCGCTGTACAAGGCGCGCATGGAAGGTCTGGCCGACCAGCCGCGCAAGCTGCTCGCCCACCTGATGGAAAACTGGGAGCCGATGTCGATGCTGGCGCTGAGCACCGCCTCCGGCATTCCGGCGACCACGGTCAGCGGCCAGCTCAACCGCCTGGAGGCGGAAGGCCTGATCAGCAAGACCCGCTTGCCCGGCGCCCGCCGCAGCGGCTACCAGACCCCGGAGCGCTTCTTCAACGTCTGGTACCTGATGCGCTACACCTCGCGCCGGGTTCGCCAGCGCCTGACCTGGCTGGTCGAGTTCATGCGCCTCTGGTATAGCGGCGACGAATTGCGCCACCTCGCCCAGCGCCGCGCCGCCGACCATGCCTCCGGCCGCATCTGCGAGGCCGGCAGCCTGGAATACTCGCTGGCGATTGCCGGCAGCCTGTCGCGCAACGACAGCGAACGCCATCTGCTGGAGCTGAGCATGGTCGCCGCCGCCGCCCGGCTGGCGCCCTCGTCGCACCAGACCCTGCGCCAGGTGGTCGGAGAACTGTTCGACCTGGGCGGCGAAGACCGGCCGCTGGCCACCGCCGCCGATTACCTGGAACGCTTCCGCGCCGTCGAGGCCCGGCTGGCCACACCCCGTCCCGGCAGCGGCCCGGCCTGGCAGGAAATGGGCAAAACCATCCTCGGCAGCCTGTTCCTGACCCTGGGCACCAAGGAAAAGATCGCCGATCTGGCGCAGAACCTCTCATCGGCGCAACTGGCCAACCTCAACCCGGCCCTGGAAGAGGAAGTCAGCAGCCTGACCCGCCAGTACGGCCATGAGGCCTGGAGCACGCTGCGGGCGGCGGTCCTCGCCGGCGACTTCTTCCCCGATTGCCCGGAACCGGAGCTGGCCTACCGCCAGATCGTCGCCCACTTCTCGCATCAGCCGGCAGCGATGCGCCTCGGGGCGATGCTGATGCTCGACCGCCACGCCGACGCCTGGAGCGAAAAGGTGCTGCGCGCCGCGCTGACCGCCGACCCGGACAACGCCGAGTTGTGGAACACCCTGGGCAAGCTGCTGCACTACCATCGCCACAACTACGGCGAGGCCGAGCAGGCCTACCGCAAGGCGATGCAACTCGCCCCCGGTTTCGCCTACCCCAATTTCAATCTGGGCAATCTGCTAAAGAACCACCTGCAGCGTTACGAGGAAGCCGAAGCCGCCTACCGCCGCGCCATCGAACTCGACCCGCAATTCGCGCCGCCGTGGAACAACCTGGGCATCCTGCTGCAGGATCACCTGCAGCGCTACGAGGAAGCCGCCGACGCCTATCGCCACGCCAGCGAGCTCGACCCCAAGCTGGCCCATCCCTGGAGCAACCTCGGCAACCTGCTGCAGGATCACCTGCACAACTACGCCGAAGCCGAAGCCGCCTACCGCCGCGCCCACCAGCTCGATCCCCATTACGCCCTGTCCTGGAACAACCTGGGCAACCTGCTGCAGGATCACCTGCAGCGCTACGAGGAAGCCGAAGCCGCCTACCGCAAGGCCATCGAATTCGACCCCGGCTACTCGCCGCCGTGGAGCAACCTGGGCAACCTGCTGCTCAACCACCTGGAGCGGCCGGACGAAGCCGAAGCCGCTTACCGCAAGGCCATCGAACTCGATCCCCGCTCGGCCACCGCCTGGAGCAACCTCGGCAACCTGCTGCAGGACGGCTTCCGCCGTTACGACGAAGCCCTGAGCGCCCACCGTCAGGCCGCGCAGCTGTCGCCTGAGGACCCTTACCCGCCATTCCGCGAAGCCCGGCTGGCGCTGCGCCTCGGCCAGACCCACGCCGCCGAGACCGCCTATCGCCACGCCCTGGAATTGATGGAACTGCAAAACCAGCAGGGCGAACGGCGCCGCCCCTGGGAAATCGCACTACAGGCCGGGTTGTGGCTGCAGGATCAGGAGATCGCCAGCCAGGCGCTGACCGCGCTGGCCGGTGCCGCCGGCGAAGGCCGGGAAGCGGCGCTGCTGCAACTGCGGGAACAAGCCCGTCAATGTCACGAAATCGGCGTCGGCGCCGCGCTGGCTTATTTGATCGACCAATCGCTCTACGCGGATTTCCTGCGGCCGATGAGTCTGGCGCTGCACGCCGCCGCCGGCGCCGTCGAAGCCCTGGAAGGTATCGCGCCGGAACTGCGCAGCATGGCGCAGCGGGTCATGCGCGATCTAGGCGAAGCCGCCTGATCCGGCCCCCGGCCCTCAGTGCCGGGGCAACGCCACCGTCGCGACCACTTCGTTGCCGGCGCCGCGGTATTCTAGGCTGGAAAAACTGAGCAGACGCGCCAGCGCGATACCGCGACCGTTGGGATCAAAGGCCCGCTCGGCCTTGAAATCCAGATAATCCCGCCAGTCGAAACCCTGGCCCTGATCAACGATGGTGTAAGTCAGCCGGTCCGGCAGCCGCTCGACCGTCACCGTCGCGTAGCGCTCGACAAAGCGCGCCAGCTTCTGCCGCCGCTGCACCTCCGCCTCCCATTCGTTTTCCCACTTCAGCAGGGATTTCTCCTGGTAGCTGATCCCCAGGTTGCCGTGCTCGACGGCATTGGTCATCAACTCGCTGAGGCCGGTCGCCACGGTCTCCGGCGACGGCGCCAGCCGCGCCAGCTGCGGCACCAGGGCGGAAACCTCATCCAGCGTCGCAAAGCGGTACGCCAGCCGTTGCGGCAGTTCCGGGGCCGAACCGGCCGCGGCCAGCTCCTGCTGCAGCCGGGCGCGCAGCGCGCTCTCCTCCAGCGCCGCCCGGATCACCCCGACCAGCGCATCGGGATCAAAAGGCTTGGTCAGGTAGTAATGCGCCCCCGCCGCCAGCCCTTCGCGCACCTGCTCGGGCGCTGCCGCCGCGGTCTGCATCAGCACCGGAATGCGCGCCAGCCGCGGATCGGCCTTCATCTGGCGCAGGAAATCCATCCCGTTCAGGTGCGGCATCATCCGGTCCAGCAGCACCGCCGCGTAAGCCTCGCCCGACTGCTGCAAGCGCCGCCACGCCTGCCGCGGGTCCTCCACCAGCTCCAGCTGCCAGGGCTCGTCTTCCAGATACTCGGCAATGATCCGCAGATTCAACGGCTCATCATCGACCACCAGAATGCGCGCCACCGTAGCGGGGCGCTCAAGCACGGCGATTTCACTCATTACAGGACTCCTGAGGGCGGGCGGGCACCTATTCCCGGCGAAGCGGAATATCACCACTGGATAATCCGGCGATCCTAGCACAGCCGCGCCACCCAACCATCCCTTTGACGAGGATCAAGGGCCGGCTTTTCCAGCTGGCTATACTCGCGCTTCGCTCAGGGAGAACCACAAGGGTCATGCAACTGCCCCATCTAGTCTGCCCGGCCGGCAGTTTGCCGGCCTTGAAGGCAGCAGTCGATAACGGCGCCGACACCGTTTACCTCGGCTTCAAGAACGACACCAACGCCCGGAACTTTGCCGGGCTCAATTTTGACCAGAAGACCATGGCCGACGGCATCCGCTACGCGCAGAGCCGTGGCCGGCAGGTCTTGCTGGCGATCAACACCTTTCCCCAGCCCGGCCGGGTCGAAGACTGGCGGCGTGCGGTCGATGCCGCCGCGGCACTGAAGGTCGATGCGGTGATCCTCGCCGACGTCGGCCTGCTCGCCTACGCCGCCGACCGCCACCCCGACCTGCGGCTGCACCTGTCGGTCCAGGGTTCGGCCACCAATTACGAAGCCGTCAATTTCGCCCAGCGCCAGTTCGGCGTCCGCCGCGCCGTGTTGCCGCGGGTGCTGACGCTGGCCCAGGTGGAAAACGTCATCAAGCACACCACGGTGGAAATCGAAGTCTTCGGCTTCGGCAGCCTGTGCGTGATGAACGAAGGCCGCTGCTGGCTCTCCTCCTACGCCACCGGCGAATCGCCCAACACCGTCGGCGCCTGCTCGCCGGCCAAGTACGTCCGCTGGGAAAAATCCCCCGGCCGGATGGACGCCCGGCTCAACGGCATCCTGATCGACGCCTACGCCGACAACGAACCCGCCGGCTACCCGACCCTCTGCAAGGGCCGTTTCGACGTCCAGGGCTCGACCTATTACGCCCTGGAGGAACCGACCAGCCTCAACGTCCTCGACGTGCTGCCGGAAATCGTCCGGATCGGCGTCTCCGCCATCAAGGTCGAAGGCCGCCAGCGCAGCCCGACCTACGTTGCCCAGGTCACCCGCGTGCTGCGCGCCGCGCTGGACAGCCTGAAGGCCGACCCCAACCGCTACACCGTCAAACCCGCCTGGATGGCCGAGCTGGGCAAAGTCTCCGAAGGCCAGCACGCCACCCTTGGCGCTTACAACCGACCATGGCGATGAAACTTTCCCTCGGCCCGCTGCTGTACTTCTGGACCAAACAACAGGTCATGGATTTCTACGCCGAGATGGCACAGCACCCGGCGCTGGACGTGATCTACCTCGGCGAAGTCGTCTGCTCGCGCCGGCAACAACTGCGTACCGCCGACTGGCTGGGCCTGGCCCGCGACCTCGCCGACAGCGGCAAGGAAGTGGTGATTTCCGCCCAGGCGCTGCTCGAATCGGAAAGCGACCTGAAGACCCTGCGCCGGCTGGTCGAAGACTCCGGTTGCCTGCTCGAAGCCAACGACCTCGGCGCGATCAACCTGCTCGCCGGCCAGCGGGCCTTTGTCTGCGGCCCGCACCTCAACGTCTACAACGAAGCCACGCTCGCCTACTTCGCCAGCCAGGGCGCCCGCCGCTGGGTGCCCCCGCTGGAAGCGACCCAGGCGCTGATCAGCGGCCTGCACGCCAGCCGCCCCGCCGGGATGGAAACCGAAGTCTTCGCCTTCGGCAAGATTCCGCTGGCCCTCTCCGCCCGCTGCTTCACCGCCCGCCACTACGGCCTGAACAAGGACGACTGCCAGTTCAAGTGCCTGGACCACGACGAAGGCCTGCTGCTCTCGACCCGGGAAAACCAGGCCTTCCTGACGCTGAACGGCATCCAGACCATGTCCGCCCAGACCTACAGCCTGCTCGGCGAAATGCCGCAACTGCTGCAACTGGGCATCGATCTGGTCCGGATCAGCCCGCAGCCCAGGCACACCGCCGCCATCCTCGACGCCTTCGCCGCCGCCCGCCACGGGCAAGCCGCCGCCACCGCCGCCGAATGGTGCGTCGCTGGCGCCTGCGACGGCTACTGGTTCGGCGAAGCCGGCATCCACCAACACGCCTCCTCCCCGAGTTCCCCATGCTGACCATTCCCGATTTCCGCCTGCCGGGCTTCGTCGCCCGGATCGGCCGCCAGCTGCCGCAATGGCCGCACGCCCTGACCCTCTGCGCCGGCCTCAATGCCGCCCGGCTGATCAAATGGCTGCCCGCCGACGACACCGGCCTGTTTGAAGGCCGCAGCTTCCTGGTCGCCGTCGAGGACACCGGCGGCGAAGCCCGCTTCATCTACCGCAACGGCCGCTTCCAGCCCCTGTTCTCCGCCGGCGGCGAAGCCGACGTCAGCTTCCGCGGCAGCCTCTCCGCCTACCTCAAGCTGCTGCTGCGCCAGGAAGACCCGGACACCCTGTTCTTCAATCGCCAGCTCAGCATCGAAGGCGACACCGAACTCGGCCTCGCCGTCAAAAACCTGCTCGACGCCATCGAATGGCCGCCGCAGCTGCTGCAAACCCTGCGCGACGCCCTACCGACCCGTCCCGCCGGCCTCTGACCCCGAAAACCCGCTGCGGCGGGTTTTTTCTTGACCCCGATCCCGACGTCGCCGCCGGCCCCCAAGCCACTTTTGGTATCCTCCCGCCGCGCCGCCCGCCGGCTTTCCCTCTCACCTCCCTTATTCTTCCACCTCCCGTGAGCCAAGCCCTACAACACCGTCTGGACAGTTTCCGGCAACAACGCCGGGTACAGGCCGGCTCGCTGATCATTTCGGTCTTTGGCGATGCCATCCTGCCCCGCGGCGGGCGCATCTGGCTGGGGAGCCTGATCCGGCTGCTGGAACCGCTGGAGCTGAACGAGCGGCTGGTGCGGACCTCGGTATTCCGGCTGGTCAAGGAAGAATGGCTCTCCACCGAAACCTACGGCCGTCGCGCCGATTACGCGCTGACCCCCTCCGGCCGTCGCCGCTTCGAAGAAGCCGCCCGCCACATCTACGCCGCGCATGCCCCGCAATGGGACCGCCGCTGGCGGCTGATCCTGGTCGTCGGCGACCTGGAAACGAAAATTCGCGACAAGGTCCGGCGGGCGCTGTTCTGGCAGGGCTTCGGCGCCCTGGGCGACTGCTTCGTCCATCCCAGCGCCGAACTCTCGACGGTGCTCGACGCGCTGGTCAGCGAAGGCCTCAGCCCGGCGCTGGGCGCGCTGTTGCCGCTGTTCGCCGCCGACTCCCGCTCCGCCCTCTCCGCCAGCGATGCCGACCTGGTCCGCCGCGCCTGGGACCTCGGCGTGCTGGCCGGCGCCTACAGCCAGTTCGTCACCACCTACCAGCCGATCCTGGCCGAACTGCAACGGGAATACCTCGACACCCTCAGCGAGCAGGACGCCTTCCTGCTGCGCACCCTGCTGATCCACGACTACCGCCGGCTGCTGCTGCGCGACCCGGAACTGCCGGAAGTGCTGCTCCCCGCCGACTGGCCCGGCCAGCAGGCCCGGCTGCTGTGCAAGGAACTCTACAAACGGCTCGACCCCCTCTCCAGCCGCCACCTGGACCGCAACCTGCAACTCGCCGACGGCAGCACCCCCAGCGAAGACCCGCGGCTGCCGGAACGCTTCCCCCAGTACGACCCGCTGCACAGCCCGGCCTGAGCGGCTGACCGCCGCTTCCCTGTCGGCCGGAAGGCGCCAGTCGCCGCATCGACCCGATTCTGCAATCCTTTCGCCATGGTGACGTAACGCGACCGCCTTATTTTGGCGGCTCAACCTCGCGCCTCCGACACCATGAACGCCCCTTCTGCCGCCCTTGCTTCGACCATTCCCGCCACCCAGCTGACCCTGGGCGACCGCATCGACAAAACCATCTTCGACACGCTCTACGCCCGCTCCCTGGTCTACAACGCCTGCTGGGAAGATCCGGCGGTAGACGCCCAGGCCCTGCATCTGGGCAGCGAAGACCGGGTGCTGGTCATCACCAGCGCCGGCTGCAACGCGCTGGACTATGCGCTGCAAGGCCCGGCCAGGGTCTTTGCCATTGACGCCAACCCCCGGCAGAACGCCCTGCTCGAACTCAAGATCGCCGGCATCCGCAAGCTGGGTTTCGCGGATTTCTTCGCGATGTTCGGCGAGGGCTACCACCCCGGCGTCCGCAAGCTCTACCGGCAATACCTGCGCCCCGAGCTTTCCCCCTTCGCGCGCCGCTACTGGGACAGCCACATCAACTGGTTCTGCAGCCGTCACGGCAGCTTCTACTTCCATGGACTGGCCGGCTTCGTCGCCCGCGGCTTCCGCATCTACTTCCGGATGCGGCCCGAACTGGCGCAACCCATCACCGCCCTCTTCGCCGCCACCAGCCTGGAAGAGCAACGGCGCATCTACGACGAAAAGATCGCCAGCGAACTGTGGACCCCGGCGATCAACTGGGTGCTGAACCGTCAGCTGACCATGAGCCTGCTCGGCGTGCCCCACCCCCAGCGCCGACTGGTCCAGGGCCAGCACCCCGGCGGCGTCGCCGGCTTCATCCGCGAAGCCATCGAATATGTTTTCCGCAACCTGCCCGTTGCCAGCAATTACTTCTGGCGGGTTTACCTCACGGGCAGCTACACCCGCGACTGCTGTCCGGCCTACCTCCAGGAAAGCCATTTCCTCGCGCTGAAGGCCGGGCTGGTGGATTGCATCGAAACCCACACCTGCACCGTCACCGAATTCCTCCAGGCCGGCGACGAGCCGATCAGCCGTTTCGTGCTGCTCGACCACCAGGACTGGATGAGCAGCTACTACCCGAGCGCGCTGCAGGAGGAATGGGAAGCCCTGCTGGAGCGCGCCACGCCTGACGCCCGCATCCTGCTGCGCAGCGCCCACGCCCGTCCGCCCTTCCTGGACTGGATCAAGCTGGGACCGCAACAACGCCCGCTGCCGGAAGTGCTCGCCTTCGAGCCGGCGCTGGCCGAACGGCTGCAACAGGAAGACCGGGTCCATACCTACGCCGGTTTCGTCATCGCCCAGGTCCAATCCCATGGGCGCCCCTGACCTCGCCGCCGATGCCCGCATCCTCTGGCGGCTGCTGCGCGGCCAGCCCCGCACCGGCAGCCACGCGGAAAACCTCCAGGCCTTCTACGCGCCGCAGGCCAGCCGCTACGATGCCTTCCGCGCCCGGCTGTTGCATGGCCGCCAGGAGTTGATCGACCGGCTGGAGCTGGCGCCCGGCCAGCGGGTCGTGGAGCTCGGTTGCGGCACCGGCAGCAGCCTGGAGCGGATCGGCCCGCGCCTTGCCGCCCTGGCCAGCGTCGATCTGGTCGACCTCTGTCCGGCGCTGCTTGCGGTCGCCCGCCAGCGCGCCGCCGGCCTCGACCGGGTTCGGGTCCACGAAGCCGATGCACGGCTCTGGCAACCCGCCCAGACGGTCGACGTGGTCTTCCTCTCCTATGCGCTGACGATGATTCCGGACTGGGCAGACGTGGTCGCCAACGCCCGGAACATGCTCCGCCCCGGAGGCCGGATCGGCCTTGTCGATTTTCACCTGCCCGCTGCCGGCAGCCGATGGGGTAATCGATTCTGGCGCCAGTGGTTCCGCCACGACGGCGTTCACCTCTCCGCCGCGCACCTGCCGACCCTGCGCCAGGCTTTCCGGGAGGACTACAGCCGTAACGACAGCGCCCCGGTTCCCTATCTGCCGGTACTGCGCGCCCCCTATTACCTTTTCATCGGCAGCCGCGACGCATGACCCCGTTCCCCAATCGCGACCGGCTGATCATCTTCGATGCCGACGGCACGCTGATCGACACCTTTCCCGTCGTCGAAACCGCCTTCACCGAACAGGGTATGGACATCGGCGACCTGCCCCGCTTCCATCGCCGCCGCCAGTTTGTCGGCTTCCTGACAGCATCGGCCGGAAGGCGCACCAACAAGGTGCGTAAAATTCATAAAAATCAAATAGATAAGCCCCCGCCAGCCCGGTATAATCCGCCCCCCGATTTTCTCAGGCTGGTTTCATGTCCGACCTCTTGCTCGACCTTTCCGCTCCCTCCTCCCTCGGCGCGACCCATGGCTACGCTTTCTCCGGCGACCAGGTCAGCCTCCACGCCGAACTCCAGTTCAACCCCCGCGACGCCGCAGCCGGTGAGCATTGGTGCCTGCAGTTGTGGGCCAGCCTGGACGGCTTCGCCCAGGGGCTGAACGGCATCAAGGTCGCCGAAACCCCGCTCCTGCCCCAACCCGGCTTCGCCCCGATCCACGCCCAGTGCGCCGCAACGCCGCCGGCCGGCCGCCAAGCCTGGCATCTCGCGCTGGCGCTGGTCAGCTTTGCCGCGGACGGCAGCATCCGGATTCATGACCTCGCTGCCTACCCGGAAACCGCGACCTTTGCCGCCCCGCACTTCCACGGCGAACTGCAAGCCCGCGTCGAAGGCGAGCAACTGGCACTCCAGATCGCCGGCATCCACAACCCGCGCAGCCCGGACAACCTCAGCGGCAGCCTCGCCATCGAACTCTGGGCCACCCCCGGCGGCTACCAGGGCGGCGCCTGGAGCGGCGAATGGCTCGCTGGCTGCGAAATCGGCACCCTCGCCGGCGGCGAACAGCAGGACGCCCTGCAACTCCAGCTCCCCCTGCCCGACGGCCAACCGGCCTTGACGCTGATGCTGCGCGAATGGACGCCCCAGGGCTACGTCACCCGCGACTACCAGACGCTGGCGCTGCCCGAAACCGCCAGCGTCCCGGTTGCCGCCACCGCGGCCGCCCCCGCATCGGCACCCGCCGCGGAGATCGCCCCTGCCCCGGCACCCGCCGAAGTCAGCGCCCCCGCTCCGGAACCCGCTTCCGCACCTGCTTCCTCGCCGGTCGCGGCAGT
>JBEBBF010000407.1:0-3882 GCA_041158545.1 Pseudomonadota bacterium
AGGTCTCCCAGCAACTCAGCCTGGACCAGATCGCCAGCGAGGTCGAAGCACTGATCAACGGCTGGTTCCTCAACCACATCCTGACCATGGACGCCCAGTACGTGCCCCTGGTCCGGGAGCGGCTGCAGCAGCAAAAGGAAGACAGCGCCCGCCACCAGCACGACCTCGCCCGCTGGATGATTTCCTGAGCGGCCTTTAGCCGCGGGTCGCCAGCCGCCGCTCCAGAAAACGGCTGTAGCGGGACAGCGCGTGGCAGCTGCTGCCGTACAGCAGCGCCAGGAAAAGATAGCCCTCCAGATAAAACAGCCGCCAGTCCGGGTCACCGGCCAGCGCCAGCGCCAGCGACCCGGTCAGCTCATGCAGGCCGACGATGGTCACCAGCGAGGTTTCCTTCAGCGTGCTGATGCAACTGTTCATCAAGGCCGGCAAGGTGCTGCGGAACACCTGCGGCAACACCACATGGCGTTGCTGCTGCCAGGGCGTCAGCCCCAGCGCCGCCGCCGCCTCCCTTTGCCCGGCCGGCAGCGCCTGCAGGCCGCCGCGCAGGATTTCGGCGAGGAAGGCCGCGGCAAACAGCACCAGGCCGAGCAGCACCCGCAGCAGCACATCCAGCGTCCAGCCCTGCGGCAACAGCAGGGGCAGCAGGAAGGTCGCGAGGAACAGCACCGGCACCAGCGGCACGCCGCGGACCAGCTCGATATAAGCCGTCGCCAGCCGGCGCCGCCAGGGATGCGCCGACTGCCGCGCCAGCGCCAGCCCCACCGCCAGCGGCAGCGCACCACCCAGGCCGAGCAGCGTCAACAGCAAGGTCAGCGGCAAGCCGCCCCAGCGGGCGGTGTCCACCCGGCTCAGCCCGGCAAAACCGCCGTAGAGCAGGGCCAGACAGGCGCCCAGCCCCAAGAGCCAGGCCAACGCCAGCGGCCGCCCGGCAGCGGGGCGCAGGGCGCGCCAGCCGGAGCCGAGCAATAGCGCGAGCAGCAGCAGGCTGGCCACAAGCGACCGCCAGTGTTCGCCGTAGGGATAGCGGCCGAACAGGATCGCCCGGCCCTTTTCGGCGATGACGCCCCAGCAGGCGCCGTTGCCCTGCAGCGCCCGGCAGGCGGCGGCATCCGGGCGGAACACCGCCTCCAGCAGCGCCCAGTCCAGCAGCAGCGCCGCCGCCCAGGCGAACAGCGCCAGCAGCAGGCCGTGGAGCAGCCAGCCCGGCCCGCGACGCAGCCAGCGTGGCGGATTCCGCCACGGGCGACTTTGCGCCGCGGCCCGCCCGGCCGCGGCAAGCGGAGGCAGGCCCGGACTGCGGGCGCTGTCGCTGGGGGCGTCAGGCATCGCCCGGCTCCCGGTTCAGCCGCCGGTTGAGCAGGCCCATCACCGCGGCGGCGGCCAGCGACAGCAGCAGGTAGATCAGCAGCGTCAGCCCCAGGCATTCCACCGCCTTGCCGGACTGGTTCAGCGCGGTGTGGCTGACCGCCATCAGCTCCGGGTAGCCGACCGCGATGCCCAGCGAGGAATTCTTGATCAGCCCGAGAAACTGGTTGCTTGCCGGCGGCAGGATCAGCCGCAGCGCCTGCGGCAGCACCACCCAGCGCAGCCGCTGCGTGAATCTGCCCCGCCGGCACCGCGGCAACGCCGGCACGGACGATTTCCGCCAGATAGGCAGCGCTATAGGCCACCAGCCCGCCGAGCAGGGTCAGGTATTCCGGGCTGAGGTTGGCGCCGCCGGTGATGTTGAACGGGCTCTGCCATGGCCGATCCCACTGCCAGCCGCCGGGCTGCCACTGCGGCCAGGGAAAATGCAGGCCGCTCTTGCTCAACCAAATGTCGCCCCAGTGGCCGGCCCGCTCCAGCGGCGGCAGCAGCACCAGCAGCGCCATGTACAGCGCCAGCAGTTGCAGCAGCAGCGGAATGTTGCGGAAGACCTCGACATAGAGCCGGCACAGCTGGCGGAGCAGCGGCGCCCGCGCCCCCTGGCCGAGGCCGATCAGCGTGCCGAGCAGCGTGGTCAGCAGCAGCGCCGGCAGCGCCACCCGCAGCGTATTGACCAGCCCGGCGGCAAAGGCGCGGGCGTAGGACTGTTCCGAATCAAAGGGCAGCCAGCCTTCCCCCAGGCTGAAGCCGGCGGGAGCCTGCAGGAAGCTGTAACTGGCGGCCAGCCTGGTCAGTAGCACGCCGGCCAGCGCGAGCAGCAGCAAGGCCGGCCACAGCCGGAAAAGTGGGCGCAACAGCGGGCGGATCAAGGGCGACATCGCGCTTCAGCGGATCGGCGGCGCGTAGATCAGCCCGCCCTGGTTCCACAGGCGGTTCAGCCCCCGCGGCAGGTTCAGCGGCGAACCGCTGCCGAGGTTTCGCTCGTAGATTTCGCCGTAGTTGCCGACCGCGGCGATGGCGCGCAGCGCCCATTCCCGGTCCAGCCCCAGCGCCTGGCCGCTGTCCTCGCCGCGGCCGAGCAGGCGCTGTGCGACCAGATCGCCCCGCTGTTGCTGTTCGGCGACGTTGGCGCGGGTGAGGCCCAGCTCCTCGGCGGTGATCAGCGCGTGGATCACCCATTTGACGATGGCGAACCACTCGTCGTCGCCGCGGCGCACCGCCGGGGCCATCGGCTCCTTGGAAATCAGCTCCGGCAGGATGCGGTAATCGCCGGGATTGCGGGTTTCCCGCTGCAGGATCGCCGCCAGCCCGGAGGCATCGGTGGTGTAGGCCTGGCAGCGACCGCTGAGGAAGGCCTTCAGCGAGGCTTCGAAATGGTCGAACACCACCGGCCGGATCGGCATCTGCCGGCTGCGGGCGTAGTCGTTGAGGTTCTTTTCGGCGGTGGTCCCGGCCTGGACGCAGATTTCCGCGTGCGCCAGCTGGCTGGCCGAGGTGATCCCCGAGCGTTTGGCGACCATGAAGCCCTGGCCGTCATGGAAGACGATGCTGGTGAAATGCAGGCCCAGCGCCGCGTCCCGGCTCAGGCTCCAGGTGGTATTGCGCGCCAGCACATCCACTTCCCCGGCCTGCAGCGCCGCGAACCGCTGCTGGGCATTCAAGGGCACCCATTTGACCTTTTCCGGCTGCCCCAGCACCGCCGCGGCCAGCGCCCGGCAGAGGTCGGTATCCAGCCCGCGCCACTGCCCGCGGCTGTCCGGCGCCGAAAACCCCGCCAGCCCGGTGCTGACGCCGCAGGCGATTTCCCCCCGCTGCCGTATCTCCGCCAGCGTCTTGCCGGCCAGCGCCGGAGCGGGGGCCAGCAGGGCCAGCATCAGCAGGCCCAGGGCGGTGCGGAAAAGGGCGCGGAAACAGGGACGCAGGGTGGGCAAGCGGAAGGGCACGATGGCGGGGCGGCGGGAAAAAAGGGCAGGAAAGGACAAAACCGGGGGCGGGGCATCCGGAGACGCCCCGCGGGATCGGGATTGTTGCCCAGCCGGCGGCAGCGGCCAAGCCGGCACCGGGGCGCCGGCCGCAAATTCAGCTCAGAAGCTGGACCACTCCCCGTCGTCCCGATGCGGCAGCGCCGCGCTGGGGCGGTGGAGCAGGGCGGGGCTACGGCTTGCGGGCAAGGCCGGCGGGCGGCGGACTGGGCTTGCCGCCAGCCGGAAGCGATGGACGTTTTGCTGCAGCACGCCGGCCTGTTCCTCCAGGGATTCCGCGGCGGCGGCGGCTTGTTCGACCAGTGCGGCGTTCTGCTGGGTGACTTCGTCCATCTGGCTGACGGCCTGGGTGACCTGCTCGATGCCGGCACTCTGCTCCCGGCTGGCGTTGGCGATGTCGCCGACCAGACGGGACAGGCGTTCAAAGGCGCGGACGATGTCCTTCATCGCCGAGCCGGCCTGGCCCACCTGATCGACGCCGCTTTCCACCTTGCTCACCGAGTCCATGATCAGGCTGCGGATTTCCTTGGCGGCA
>JBEBBF010000408.1:0-19500 GCA_041158545.1 Pseudomonadota bacterium
GACCTGCAGGGGCCGAAGATCCGGGTCGGCACGTTTGAAAACGGCAGCATCGAGCTGCAGACTGGCGAGCGTTTCATCCTCGACGCCAATTGCTCGATGGGCAATCAGGAACGGGTCGGCCTCGACTACAAGAACCTGCCCAAGGACGTCAGCGCCGGCTGCGTGCTGCTGCTCGACGACGGCCGCATCGTGCTCGATGTGGACCGGGTGCATGGCGCCGAAATCTTCACGACGGTGCGCCATGGCGGCGTGCTGTCCAACAACAAGGGCATCAACCGCCAGGGCGGCGGCCTGACCGCGCCGGCGCTGACCGCCAAGGACATGGACGATGTCCGGACCGCGGTGGCCATCGGCGTCGATTACCTCGCGGTGTCCTTCCCCAAGGGGCCGGCGGACATGTACATGGCGCGGGCGCTGCTGACCGCGGCAGGCGGCAACGCGCTGCTGATTGCCAAGATCGAGCGCACCGAAGCGGTGGCCGAACTGGAGAACATCCTCGAAGCCAGCGACGGCGTGATGGTCGCCCGCGGCGATCTGGCGGTGGAAGTCGGCGATGCGGCCGTGCCGGCCCTGCAGAAAAAGATGATCCGCATGGCGCGGGAGCGCAACAAGCTGACCATCACTGCCACGCAGATGATGGAATCGATGATCAATTCGCCGGTGCCGACCCGCGCCGAGGTGTCCGACGTGGCCAACGCGGTGCTGGACGGGACCGACGCGGTGATGCTGTCGGCGGAAACCGCCTCCGGCAAATACCCGCGCCAGACGGTCGAGGCGATGCACCGGGTCTGCCTGGAAGCGGAAAAATCCGCGGAAGTCGCGCTGGAACGGGAGTTCCTGGACCGCACCTTCACCAGCATCGACCAGTCCATCGCGATGGCGGCGATCTGGACCGCGCATCACCTGAAGGTCAAGGCGATTGCGGCGCTGACCCAGTCCGGCTCCACCGCGCTGTGGATGAGCCGGCTCAATTGCGGCGTGCCGATCTACGCGCTGACCCCGGAGCCGGAATCCCTGACCAAGATGTGCCTGTACCGGGAAGTCTTCCCGCTGCATTTCGCGCAGAACCACTGCGACCGCGACCAGCTGCTGCAGGATGCGGAACAGCTGTTGCTCCGCGCCGGCGTGGTGAAGCAGGGCGACATGATCGTGCTGACCATCGGCGAGCCGATTGGCGCCTCCGGCGGCACCAACACGATGAAGATCGTCCGCGTCGGCACTGACAACAGCCTGGACTGATCCCGCTTGATGGAACGCCGCCTCTTCCGCACCCGCCGCCTGTTTCTCGCGCTGGCCCTGCTGGCGATGCTGGGCGCCTGGGGGCTGGCCTGGTGGCACAGCCGGGAAGTGGCGGCGCGGGCCGAAGAGGACGCCGCCCGCCAGGTTCGCCAGGCGGTGCAGATGGCGACCGCCCAGGCCCGGCTGACGCTGGCCGTGGCCGACGAGGCGCTGCGCCGGCTGCAGGATCTGGCGCGCAAGGAGGGCGTGGAAGGCTTCCGGCGGGAAGGGGAAATGCTGTCCCGCGGCATCGGCAATCCGCTGAACCGGGCGGCGCTGATCGGCGCCGACGGCCAGATGCAGGCCAATTTCCTCGGCGGCAGCGCGGCGCCCTTGCTGGATGTCCGTGACCGGGAATATTTCCGCCATTTCCGCCAGCAGCCGGAAGACCACATCTACGTCAGCGAACCCCTGCACGGCAAGGCCAGCCAGGTCTGGATCATCGTTTTTGCCCGGCCGGTCCTCGAGAAAGGGCGGCTGCAGGGGGTGATCTTCGTCGGCGTCGATGTCCGCGAGCTGGCCCGCCAGTTCGAAGGCGACTTCGACCGTGGGCTGCAGGTGGCGCTGTTGTCCTCCGGCGGCCGGATCATCGCCCATTCCGGCGAGCCCAGCGGCGCCATCGGCCAGCCGGCCGCGGCGGGCTGGGTTCCGGATACCCGGCTGGGCGACGGGCCGGGGCCGGTGGAAGGCGAAGCAAGGCTGGGCCAGACCTGGCCGGTGCCGGGCTGGAGCCTCCAGGTTTATGCCGGACTCAGCCGCCAGCAGCTCGACAATGCGGTGCGTGAACATGCGCGGATGAGCCTGCTGCCGGCGGGGCTGCTCAGTCTGTTGCTGGGGCTGGCCGGGCTGTTCCTCTACCGCGGCCTGCGCCGGCTGGAGCGCCACGAGGCGACGCAGCGGCGGGAGGCGCTGCGCTCCCGGCAGATTCTCGCCAACATGGGCGAGGGCGTGCTGCTGCTCGATGCGGCGGGACAGGTTGGCTACGCCAACTCCCAGGCCAGCGCCTGGCTGGGTGACTGCGTCGGCCGGACCTTTGCCCAAGCGCTGGCGGCGGCGGAGTTCGAAATCGTCAACGAAGACGGCGAGCCCTGGCAGCATCCCGACCCGCTGACCGGGGTCTGCCTGAAGGCCGGCCATACCCTGGATGCCTGGCTGCTGCTGCCGCAGGAAGACCGCTGGCTGCAGCTGCACGCGGCGCCCTTGCCCGCTGGCGAAAGCGGGCGCAGCGACGCCGGGGCGGCGACCGGGCCGGAGCAGTCCGGGGGCGCCGTGGTGACGTTGATCGACCGAACCGTCGAACACAGCCGCCTCAGCGAATCCGCGGTGACCGGCGCGGTGCTCGACAACATGAACGACGCGGTGCTGATCCTCGATGCCCGCTGGCGGATCGAGCGGGCCAACCCCGGTTTCTGCCGCCTGAGCGGCTACGAGCCGGCGGCGCTGCTGGGGCAGATGCCGCAACTGCTGCGCTCGGCGCGGCATGAAGAGGATTTTTTCACCGAGGTGAACGAAACCCTGCGCCAGCGCGACCACTGGAGCGGCCGGCAATGGTCGCGCCGGCAGGATGGCAGCGAAATCTGCTGCTGGCTCAGCATCAACGCGGTGCGCGATGCCCACCGGCGGGTGCAGCGTTACATCATCGTCGCCCGCGACATCACCCGCCAGGAGCTGCACGAGCAGCAGCTGTGGCGTCAGGCCAATTTCGACCCGCTGACCGGCATCGCCAACCGGCACCGTTTTCAGGACAGCCTGGACAAGGTGCTGGCCCAGGCGCAGCGCCATGGCAGCCAGTTCGCCGTCTGCTACCTCGATCTCGACCTGTTCAAGCAGGTCAATGACCGCTACGGCCACGCCGCCGGCGACGCGCTGCTGCATCAGGTGGCGACGCGGATGCAGCGGCTGATCCGGGCCGAAGACACGCTGGCGCGGATCGGCGGCGACGAATTCGCGCTGATCGTGCCGTCGCTGCACCAGCGCCAGGACGCGGCGGCGGTCGCCGGCAAGATTTGCGCCGCGCTCAACCGGCCGTTCCCGCTGGACATGGGGCTGGCCGAGATCGGCGTGTCGGTCGGCATCGCCATTTATCCCGACGACGGCCGCGACGCCGCCGGCCTGCTCAGCGCCGCCGACCTCGCGCTATACAGCGCCAAGGCCCGTGGCCGCGGCAACTTTGCCTTCGCCGCGGATTGCGTCATGACAAACGTCCCCGCGGGGGGCGCGGTACAATAACTGGATTGCCGGAATCACCCGATAACCACTAGGAGAAACCCATGCCCATCGTTTCCATGCGTCAGCTTCTCGACCACGCCGCCGAAAACGGCTATGGCCTGCCCGCCTTCAACGTCAATAACATGGAGCAGGTCTGGGCCATCATGGAAGCCGCCAATCAGCTGGATGCGCCGGTGATCATGCAAGCTTCGGCCGGTGCCCGGAAGTACGCCGGCGAACCCTTCCTGCGCCACCAGATCCTCGCCGCGCTGGAAGCCTACCCGCACATCCCCATCGTGATGCACCAGGACCACGGCCAGAGCCCGGCGGTCTGCATGGCGGCGATCCGCTCCGGTTTCTCGTCGGTGATGATGGACGGCTCCCTCGAAGCCGACGGCAAGACCACCGCCAGCTATGAATACAACGTCGCCGTGTCCCGGGAAGTGGTCAAGTTCGCCCACGCCATCGGCGTGTCCGTCGAAGCCGAGCTGGGCGTGCTCGGTTCGCTGGAAACCATGAAGGGCGACAAGGAAGACGGTCACGGCGCCGATGGCATCATGACCCGCGAACAACTGCTGACCGACGTCGAGCAGGCCGCCGACTTCGTCAAGCAGACCAATTGCGACGCGCTGGCGATTGCCATCGGTACCAGCCACGGCGCCTACAAATTCACCAAGAAGCCCACCGGCGACATCCTGGCGATTGACCGCATCGCCGAAATCCACGCCCGCATCCCCAACACCCACCTGGTGATGCACGGTTCGTCTTCCGTGCCGCAGGAACTGCTGGCCGAAATCCGCGAATTCGGCGGCGACATGAAGGAAACCTACGGCGTGCCGGTCGAGGAAATCGTCAAGGGCATCCAGCACGGCGTGCGCAAGGTGAACATCGACACCGACATCCGCCTGGCGATGACCGGCGCCATCCGCCGCTACTTCGTCGAAAATCCCGGCAAGTTCGACCCCCGCGACTACCTGAAGCCGGCCCGCGAAGCCGCCAAGAAGATCTGCGTCGCCCGCTACGAAGCCTTCGGCTGCGCCGGTCAGGCCAGCAAGATCAAGGTCATCCCGCTGGACAAGATGGCAGAACGCTACACCAAGGGCGAACTGAACCAGCTGGTGAAGTAAGCCGATCCCGGCGCCCACCTCCGGGCGTTGGGTCAAGCGGGGGCGGAGCTGGCCGCAGGGCTGGCTCCGCCCCCGGTTTTTTTCGTCGGTCAGCCTGGGGCGGCAGCGGTTGGCAAGGGTTTTCCTGTGGCCGCTGTGAGCTTCTTCACAGCATTCCCCCGGCGTTTTCCGGGATAATTGCGCGCTTCGCCCGCCGGGCGTTTTTTCCTTCTGAATCATGCGCCGACTCATTCCCTCCCAGCTGTTGCCCCAGCTGTTTGCATCGCCGCTCCGCGCCCAGGGCACGGCGCCGGCCGGCGGGGCGGCGGGGGTGCCGGAGTTCGCGCCGCCGCCGGTGCCCGGCTTCATGCTGAAAAAACCGGAAAAGCCCTTGAGCCTGGAGGAAATGCAGCGTCAGGCCGACGAAGCCGCCCGCCGTTCCCGGCAGGGAGCGCCGGTTGCCGGCCAGCCGGCCAGCCCGCCGCCACCTGCGCCTGCGGGCGCCGGGAAATAACCCGTGCGACTGGCAGCGGATTTCCTGCGGCCGCAGCGGCCGCTGTTCCTCGCCCCGCCCTGGCAGCGGGGCCTGGTTTTTCTGGTGCTGCTGGCAGCCTTGGGCGCCCTGCTGTGGCAGGCGCGGCAGCAGGACGAATCCCTGCAGCAGCTCACGACCGACGCCGCGGCCTGGCAGGACAAGCTGGCGCTGCTGAAGGCGCCGGCACCCAGCCGGCCGGCGCTGCGCAGCCAGGTCGATGTCCAGGTGCAGCGGCAGCTGGACACCCCCTGGGACGGGATTTTTGCCGCGGTCGAGCGGCAGCGCAGCGACGACATCGCGCTGCTCGGGCTGAGCGCCGACCAGGCCAGCCGGGAAGTGGTGCTGAAGGGCGAAGCCCGCCACCTCGCCGGCCTGCGCGCCTTCATCAGCGGTCTGCAGCAGGAGCCGGTGCTGCTGCGGGTCCAGCCCAGCGGCCACAAGGCGCTGGACAGTCTGGCCGGCGGGCTGGCCTTTGAATTGAGGCTGCAATGGCGTTGATGCCGGCGCCGGCCCAGTGTGGGCGCCTGCTGCTGCGCCGCTTTGGCCGCTCCGGGCTGGGCGTGCTGCTGGGGCTGCTCGGGCTGTTGCTGGCGCTGGGCGCCTGGCAGCGGCAACAGCAGGCGAACGCGACCCAGCTGCAGGCGCGGATCGCCCAGAGCGTCGCCCAATGGCAGAAGTTGCAGGCAGCGCGGGAGGCGGTGCGCCGCGACCCGGTGGTGGCGCTGCTGGAAAACCTGCCGCAGAAATCCGAAATCAGCGCCGTGCTGTTCCAGTTGCAGGAACTGGGCGCGGCGCATCAGGTGGTGCTCAGCGAAGCCGACTACGGCTTCACCAGCGCCGAAGCCCCGTTTGCCGGGCGGGTCCGCCTGCATTTCCGCACCCAGGCCGGCTACGAAGACCTGCGTCGCCTGCTGCAGGCGGTCCATGAACAGCTGCCGGCGCTGGCGCTGACCCGGGTCGGGCTGGAGCGCAAGAAGATCGGCGACGGCCGCCTGGAAACCTCCCTCGAATTCATGCTCTATTTCCGCGGGGATGCGCCATGAAGCCGGCGCTGCGACAGGGCCTGGTCTACGGCCTGCTGGCGCTGACCCTGGCGGCCAGCTTCTGGCCCGAGAGCCAGCCGGAGCGGGTCGTCGCCGTCGCGCCGCGCCCGGCCCCGGCGAGCGGCACGCCCGCCACCAACGCCGCCGCTCCGGCCCCCGCGCCCGCTGGCGACGCCGCCGGCAAGGCTGGCGGCGAAGCCAGGGCAGCGCCGGCCAGCCCGGATGTCGCGGCCACTGAAGCCGCCGCCCGCCGCGACCTCTTCCCGGCCCAGACCTGGGCGCCGCCGCCGTTGCCGCAGGCGCCGGTCAAGCCACCGCCGCCGGAGCCGCCGCCCTTGAACGTCAGCTTCGCCGGCCGCTACCTGACCGAGGGGCGCACTCTGGTGTTCCTGCTCGAAGGGGACAAACTCAGCGTTGCCGGTGAAGGCGCCCAGGTCGGCCCCTGGACGCTGAAGGAAATCACCCCGCTGTCCCTCGTTTTCCATTACCCGCCGCTCAACGCCACCCGGACGCTGACCATCAGCGAGTTAAGACCATGAAATCCTGGTATTCCCTGTGCCTCCTGCCCCTCCTTGTCGCCTGCAACAGCGGCGAAGCCCTGCGTCGTGGCGAGAGCGCCATCGCCGCCGGCCAGTACGAGGAAGGGCTGAAACTGATCGAAGGCGAGGCGCAGACGCCGCTGGCCAACCACGAAGCCCGGCTGGCGCTGATCCGCAGCCGGGCGCTGGTCGCGGAAAAGCTGGAGCAGGACGCCCAGGGCCGGCTCGATGACGCCAGGCTGGAGGAAGCCGCGGCGCTGTTCGAACGGCTGCGGCCGCTGGACAACGAGCGCGCCGAAGCCGGGCTGCGCAAGATTCGGGCGGCAAAGGAGATCCAGCAGAGCCTGGACAAGGTGGAGACCCTGATCCAGCGCGGCGAGCTGGAGCCGGCGCAGCGGCTGCTGAAGAGCGTGCAGACCCAGGCGCCGCGGCATCGCCGCGCCCAGCTGCTGGCGACCCAGCTGGCGGAAAAACTGCCGCCGCCGCGCAACGCGACGCAGCCGGAGCTGAGCC
Organism: Pseudomonadota bacterium; assembly: GCA_041158545.1. GTDB lineage: Bacteria > Pseudomonadota > Gammaproteobacteria > Burkholderiales > Rhodocyclaceae > JBEBBF01. Next base: position 7,223 of record JBEBBF010000408.1, read on the forward strand.
CTGACTTCCGCAAGAAAGTGACGCTGGAGTTCCGCGATGTCGGGCTGAAGGCGCTGTTCGACGCGCTGTGGCACGCATCCGGGATCAATTTCGTGCTCGACAAGGACATCCGCGGCGACGGCAAGGCCACGCTGATGGTCAAGGACGTCACGGTCGAAGAGGCGGTCGAAGCCATCCTCGTGACCCAGCAGCTCGGCAAGCGGGTGCTCGGCCCCAACCTGCTCTACATCTACCCGCGGACGCCGCAGAAGATCGGCGAATACCAGGAGCTGCTGATCCGCAACTTCTTCCTCGCCCACGTCGGTGCCAAGGAGCTGTCCAACGAGCTGAAGACCATCCTGAAGATGAAGGAGGTCTATGCCGACGAAAAGCGCAACGTGATCGTGGTCCGCGACACCCCGGAAAAGGTCGCGCTGGCGGAAAAGCTGATCCAGGCCCAGGACCAGCCGGAGCCGGAAGTGATCCTCGAAGTGGACGTCATCGAAATCAACCGCTCCCGCCTGCTCGACCTCGGGCTGGGGCTGCCGCAGAAGGTCGATCTCGGTGTCGCCAACCCGATCACGCTGCAGGCGCTGCGCGGCCTCAACAGTTCCGGGATCAACGTCGGCGTCGGTGGCCTCGGGGCCAGCACCACGACCACCACCAACGGCATCCTCGCCCAGCTGCGCGCCGCCTCGACGCTGGGCGACACCAAGACGCTGGCCAACCCGCGCATCCGGGTCCGCAACCGGGAAAAGGCCAAGATTCACATCGGCGACCGGCTGCCGGTGGTCACCACCACCTCCAGCGTCACCAGCAGCTTCGTCGGCCAGACGGTGAATTACCTCGACGTCGGCCTGAAGCTGGAAGTCGAACCGGAAGTGATGCTGGAAAACGACGTGGTGATCAAGCTGAACATGGAAGTCAGCTCCGCCAGCCAGGACAAGGCCAACCCCAGCTTCTACGACGTCGGCACCCGCAACACCGCCACGGTGCTGACCATCCGCGACGGCGAAACCCAGCTGCTCGCCGGGCTGATCCGCGACGACGAAACCCAGTCGGTCAGCGGCATCCCCGGCCTCAGCGAACTGCCGCTGCTCGGCCGGCTGTTCTCCAACAACCAGAACAACCGCACCAAGTCGGAAATCCTGCTGGCCATCACCCCGCATGTGCTGCGCAACCTGCAGCGGCCGGGGCCGGCGCTGCTCGAATACCTCTCCGGCAGCGAAAGCGGCCAGGGCAGCACCGGCGCCGGCAGCGCCGCCGCCGCGGCCAACCCCGGCGGCCAGCGGCCCATTCCGGCGCAAACCTCACCGGCGCCCCCGCAAACCGGCCTCAGCCCCAACTTCGCCAGCGGCAGCAATTCGCCGGGTAGCCCGAGCAGCTTCGGCGTCAGCACCACGCCGCCGACCACCGCGCCGAGCAGCCCGCCCGCCACCACCACCGCGACGACCACGACGACCACCACCACCACGACCACCGGCGGCGCCAGCCTGCCGGTCTTCGACCTGCCGCCCGGAGTCGGGGCCAAATGAAGCGGCGCGGCTTCACGCTGATCGAGCTGATCGTCGTGCTGGCGATCATCGCCACGCTGCTGACGCTGGCGCTGCCGCGCTACTTCGGCAGCGTGGATCGGGCGCGGGAAACCACGCTGCGCCAGGACCTGAAGGTGATGCGCCAGGCCATCGACCAGTTTCAGGCCGACCTCGGCCGCTATCCGAAAACCCTGGACGAGCTGGTCAGCCGCCGCTACCTCGCGGGAATTCCCCTCGACCCGCTGACCGACAGCCGGGAAAGCTGGCTGCTGCTGCCGCCCAGGGACGGCAAGAGCGAAGGCGTCGCCGACATCAAGAGCGGCGCCACCGGCCTCGCGCTGGACGGGACCGCCTACCAGGACTGGTAATGCCATGACCGCCCGGCCCCGCCGCCAGCGCGGATTCACCTACCTGCTGCTGCTTGGCTTCATCGCCATCACCGGCGCCGGCCTCGCGGCGCTGGGGGAAATCTGGCAGCTCAGCCGGCAGCGGGAGCGGGAAGCCGACCTGCTTTATGTCGGCAACGAATACCGTCAGGCCATCGGCCGCTACCTCGCCGCCTCCACCGGCGGCCTGGCCCGCTACCCGGCGAAACTGGAAGACCTGCTGCTCGACCCCCGCTTCCCGGACAGCCGCCGCTACCTGCGGGAGCTGTACCCGGACCCGCTGACCGGGCGGCACGACTGGCAACTGATCACCGCGCCGCAGGGCGGCATCATCGGCGTCGCCAGCAGTTCCACCGCCCGACCGCTGAAGGAAGCCGGCTTCCCGGTCCAGCTCGCCGCCTTCGAAGCCCTGGCCAGCCGCCAGGGCGACAAGCTCAGTTACCGGGACTGGGTGTTCAGCTACGAACCGAGCCTGCCGCTGCTGCGGCGCTAAAAGGCCGCCCGAATCGCGCTCAGCCGCCGGCAAATTGCCGGGCCAGGCCGACATACAGCGGGATGCCGACCAGGATGTTGAACGGGAAGGTCAGCCCCAGCGACAGCCCGAAATACAGCGAAGCCTGGGCTTCCGGAATCGCCTCCTTCAGCACCGCCGGCACCGCGATGTAGGACGCGCTGGCCGCCAGCGTCATCAACAGCGCGGTATTCCCCGCCGAGATGCCGAGCAGGCTGGCCAGCAGCAGCGCCAGTCCGGCATGCAGCAGCGGCGCCGACAGCGCGTAGGCCGGCAGCCACAGCGACTGCCGGCGCAGATGCCCGAGGTTGCGGGCGGTCAGCAGGCCCATGTCGAGCAGGAAGAAGGCGAGCATGCCCTTGAACAAATCCACCGAGAACGGCGCCATCACCGCCTTGCCGGCGTCGCCGGTCAGCAGCCCGATCAGCATCGCCCCCAGCAGCAGGAGCTGGGCGCCGTCGGTGAAGGATTCGTGCAGCACCTTGCCGAGGGAGGCGCTGGGCGCGGCGGCGCTGGCTGTCGTCGCCAGTTGCTGGCGCAGCCGGTTGGCGAGCAGCACCGCCAGGATGATCGCCGGCGACTCCATCAGCGCCATCGCCGCCGCCATGTGGCCGCCGTAGGCCAGGCCCTGGTTTTCCAGGTACTGGATGCAGGTGATGAAGGTCACGGCGCTGACCGAGCCGTAGGTTGCCGCGACGGCGACGGCGTCGAAGGGATTCAGGCAGCGTTTCAGCAGCGGGTAGCCGAGCAGCGGGATCAGGATCGCCAGCAACACCGCCAGCCCCAGCGTCAGCGCCACCTCGCCGTTGAGGCCGGAGTGGTGCAGCGCAAAGCCGCCCTTCAGCCCCAGCGCCATCAGCAGGTAGAGCGACAGGAAGCGGGAGACCTGGGGCGGAATCTCCAGATTCGAGCGCAGCAGGCCGGCGACGACGCCGAAGACGAAAAACAGGATCGCGGGATCAAGCAGGTTGTGCATGGGGACTCCGGGGCAAGGGGGCGGCAGGGCTTACTCGTGCTTGCTGCCCAGGCGGTCCATCAGCGCGTAGAGGACGCCGGAGACGACGAAGGTCATGTGCAGCCCGACCTTCCACGCCAGTTGTTCGCTGCTGTAGCTGCCGACATGCATGAAGGCCTTGAGCAACTCGATCCCGGAAATCGCGACGATGGAGCCGATCAGCTTCATCTTCAGGTCGGAAAAGCCGACGTGGCCCATCCAGGACGGGCGGTCCTCGCTGTCCGAGGTGTTGATCTTCGAGACGAAGTTTTCGTAGCCGGCGAAGACGATGATGATGATCAGGTTGGCGATCATCACCACGTCGATCAGCGTCAGGATGCCGATGATGATGTCGCTGCCGCTGGCTTCGAAGGCGGTGGCCGCGAAGCTGATGAACTCCTTGAAGAACTTGATCAGCAGGATGCCGATCGACAGCACCAGGCCGATATAGAACGGGGCCAGCAACCAGCGGCTGTTGAACATCAGGCGTTCGATGGCGTTTTCGAGATTTTTCACGGGGACTCGCTATAAGGGATGGGAAAGGGAGCGGCGCAACCGGAAACCCGGTGGGGCAATTCAGCGGCCGGCACGGCGGGCGAGGATGTCACGGCGCCATGACAGGCCGATGGCAGCGCCGATCAGGGTGGCCACCACCGCCAGCGACAGGCCGGTCGGGATCGGGTAGAGGTCGATCAGCAGCATCTTGCTGCCGATGAACACCAGCACCGCCGCCAGCCCGTACTTCAGCAGCGAGAAGCGGCTGGCCAGGTCCGCCAGCAGGAAATACATCGCCCGCAGCCCGAGAATCGCGAACAGGTTCGAGGTCAGCACGATGAAGGGATCGCTGGTGATCGCGAAAATCGCCGGGATCGAATCCACCGCGAAAATCACGTCGGAAATCTCCACCAGCACCAGCGCCAGACACAGCGGCGTCAGCCACAGCACGCCATCCCGGCGGACGAAAAAGCGGTCGCCTTCCAGCGTGTCGGTCACCGGCCAGCGGCGGCGCAGCCAGCGCAGCAGCGGGTTTTGCGCCAGATCGGGCTGCTGGTCGGCCAACCAGGCCATCTTGACCCCGGTGACCAGCAGGAACAGCCCGAACAGATACAGCATCCAGTGGAACTGGGCGATCAGCCAGGCGCCGGCAAAGACCATCACGGTGCGCAGCACGATGGCGCCGAGCACCCCGTAAAGCAGCACCCGCTTCTGCAACTCCGGCGGGATGCCGAAAAAGCTGAACAACATCAGCCAGACAAACACGTTGTCGATGGCCAGGGATTTTTCGATCAGATAGCCGGTGACGAACTCCAGCGCCTTCTGGTCGGCCAGTGCCGCACCGGCCGTGCGGGACAGGTAAAGCCACAGCCCCGCGGCAAACAGCAGCGAAACGCCGACCCAGATCAGCGACCAGGTGGCCGCCTCGCGCAGGCTGACCCGGTGCTGGCGACCGCCCCCGACCAGCAGCAGGTCGAGGGCCAGCATGCCCAGGATCACCGTGACAAACGCGGTCCACAGCCAGGGGTTGCTGATTGGGTCCATGTTTCCTCCGGGGGCGGGTCAGCGGGAATGCAGCGGTGAGAAAGCCGGTCCCGCAGCCACGGCCCGGCGGCCCGGCTGGCCCGGCAGCGCGGCGCATTCCGGAGCGCGGCCCTGCGGGCTGGCGCCGCAGCAGGCGGCGTGGGCGCGGGCGCAGGCCTCGATCAGGGTCAGGGATTGCTCCTTCGCCATCAGGTCGATACAGCCGGCGTCGGCATCGCAAAAAGCCTGGCAGTCAGCAAGCGTGATCATGGTGGTCTCCTCGGTCGGTGGGTCGGGCGCCGGCGGCGCGAAACGTTTTCCTATTGACCCGGCGGCCACGAAAAAAATCCGGAATAAAATTGGGCAAATCATTCCGTTTTCTGGAAGTGTTGCCGTGGACACCCTGGACCTCTCCGACCTGAACTACCGCCATCTCCGCTATTTCTGGACCGTCGCCCGGGAAGGCGGCGTCACCGCCGGCGCCCGCCGGCTCGGGCTATCGGTCCAGGCGATCAGCACCCAGCTCGGCCAGCTGGAACGCCAGCTCGGCGTCGCGCTGTTCGCCCCGGCCGGGCGGAGCCTGCAACTCACCGAAGCCGGCCAGGTGGCGCTGGCCTACGCCGACCAGATCTTTCAACTCGGCGGCAAGCTGCAGCAGGCGCTGGCCGACAGCGGCCGCAGCCGCCCCCGCTTTCGCGTCGGCGTCACCGACGCGGTGCCGAAACTGGTGGTTTTTCATCTGCTGGCGCCGGTCACCCAGCCGCCCTGCGCGGTGCGGCTGGAGTGCAGCGAAGGCGGCTTCGACACCCTGCTCGGCGCGCTGGCGCTGAACCAGCTCGACCTCGTCATCGCCGACCGCTCGGCGCCGGAGCGGGCCAACCTGCGCCTCGACTCCCATTGCCTGGGCAGCATGGACATCGGACTCTACGGCTGCGCCGAACTGCACGCCCGCTACCAGCCCGGCTTCCCCCTGAGCCTCCACGACGCGCCGCTCTTGCTGCCCGCCAGCAGCGACCCGCTGCGGCAGGCGCTCAACGCCTGGCTCAATCAGCTCGAACTGCGGCCGCAGGTGGTCGGGGAATTTGTCGATAGCGCGCTGCTGAAAACCTTTGGTCGCGCCGGCCTCGGCCTCTTCGCCGCACCGCTGGCGCTGGCCGCCGAGCTGGCCCAGCAATACGGCGCCCGCCTGCTCGGGCCGCTCGAAGCCGTCAGCGAAAGCTGGTACGCCATCGCCACCCGGCGGCAAATCCCGCACCCGGCGATCAGTGCCCTGCTCGCCGCCGCCAGCCTGCCGCTGGCCGCCGCAGGCAACCCGGCGAACGGCACCGCACCCGCCTGAACCCGAACAACCCCCGCCGCTTCAGGCCGCCGGCGACGGCCAGTCCCGCTCCCCCTCAGCGATTGACCCAGAAGCCGTCGCTGAGGTCGAGTTTGCGGTTGAGGCGGGTGAAGTCGTGGTAGCCCTTGCTGTCGACGTAGCTGTCGAGGGTGCCGTTGTTGTCGAGTTGGGGGGCGTAGAACAGCCAGCCGGCGGGGGTCTGGAGGTTGCCGGGGTGCCAGGCCCACAGGCTGCTCAGCGAGGGGGCGGCGGGGGTGCCGGGGCTGGGGGGTGTTGCGGCGATGGTGTTGACGAACTGGCGCGGGGACGGGGCGTCGCCGACGGCGATCAGGTTCCAGCCGTTGCCCAGCAGGTTGCCGCCGTTGCTGGCCTTGCCGTCCTGGAAGTGGCTGGAGGGGAGGGGGGTGTCGCTGCCGAGGCTGATGGCGACGGGTCTTTCGGTCTGGACCCAAAAGCCTTCGCCGGGGCCGATCTGTTGCAGGGTCTGCAGGCCGCGGCTGGCGGCGTAGGCGGCGCCGCCGTCGGCCTGGCCGGGGGCGTGGAAGGCCCAGTTGCCGGCGGCGGGGAGCCATTTCCAGACGGCGCGGAAGGATTGGGCGTCGTTGAACAGGGTGCTGACGTTCAGGGTTTGGCTGCTGCTGTTGCCGAGCAGGTTCCAGCCGGGGGCCAGCGGGGTGGGGCGGCTGGCGCGGGGGGCGCGAACCAGCCGGACCTGCAGCCGGGAGTCCTGGCTGCCCAGCATGTAATCGCCCCAGTTGGCGTGTATCCAGCGGCTGCTGGGGTGGTTGATGTCCGGGGTGGCCGACCAGAATTCGCAGATATTGCAGCCGGGGAAGAGGTCGGGGTTGCGGTTGTTCAGTCCGGTGAAGTCCTGCAGGCTCAGGAGTTCGTCGATTTCCGGTAGCCGCCAGTCGCTGTGGCCACCCAGGCTGCTGCTGATGCCGGCGAGCTGGGTGTCCGCGAAGCTGCTGGCGGTGCCGCTGCAGGTCTGGCCGTCCCAGTTCTGGCCCAGCGGGCAGCGCTGCCACATCAGGCCGCTGGTGAGGTGGGTGACGCTGCCGTTGCCGTGGTCGAGGAAGTCTGCGGCCGGGCGGCTCAGGTTCAGTTGCCTGGCGTGGCCTTCGCCGCCCCGGACCAGCCGGGCGTGCGCCAGGGTGGGGGGTTGGGTCAGGATGCGGGCATTCAGGAGCACGCTGCCGTCGTTGAAGTCGACTTGCCAGGCCAGCCAGTCGTCAAAGCTAAGTTGGGTGGCAGACCAGAAAGTGCTGGCCGGGGTTGCGGGGAAGGCCTGGTTGTCGAGGCTGGGCTTGGGGCTGCGCGGCCGGGCCAGCGTTGCCAGTTCGCGGATCGTCGGCAGCCGCCAGTCGCTGGTGCCGGCGAAATCCACCTGGCCGCTGAGCGCTGCGGCCTCTGCCCAGTTGAAACTGCCGGCTTGCCCCTGGCAGGTCTGGCCGACGGCACAGCGTTGCCAGGTCAGGCCGCTGTCCAGGTCGATGACGGTGCCGTTGCCCTGGTCGATGAAGGCGGCCTGGGCGGCGGTGCCGAGCAGCAGGCTGCCCAGCACCATGAGGCGGCGATGCGACTGCCGCGGGTTCATTGCACCAGCAGCGCGCCGCTGGCGTCGGACTGGTAGTTGCCGGCGGCGTCGAGGCTGACGGTGACGGCGATGCCGCCGGCGCCGGCCTGTTGGGTGACGGTGTATTTGCTGCTGACCAGCAGGCCGGTGAGCAGGTGGGAGGTGGTGTTGGCCGGGGCGGTGTAGCTGAAGCTGGTGGGGACGCTGCCGAGGCTCTTGGGGAACAGCACGACCCAGCCCTTGACCGCGGCGCCTTCCAGGGCGTTGTCGCTGGAGCGGATGACGCTGGCGGCATCGGCGGCGACGCCGGCATCGGCGCCCTGCAGGACGTGCAGGAAGCGGGTGTCGGTGGGGTCGCCGCTGGCTTCGACCATGATCCGGGCGCGAACAATCTGGCCGGAGCCGGCGGAGAGGTCGTAGCCGGCGTCCGGGTAGAGGTTGTTCTTGCTGACGTTGACGCCGGAGGGGGTGGGCAGCAGGGTGCGCAGGTAGAGGTTCTGGGCTTCGTAGGTGGTGGAGAGGCTGCCGAAGCTGTTGGTGATTGCCGGCAGGCTGACGGTGGATAGCACGTCATTGGCGCCGGGGACGATCTGGATGTGGCTCATGTCCTTGCGAATCTGGCTGCTGGTGTAGCCGGCGGGCGGTACGCCGATCCAGAAGCGCTTGAAGCCGCTGTGGCCGGTGGTGGCCCGGTCGTAGATCACCAGATGGTCGGGCTTGATCCAGACCAGGGAGCGGCTGGCGTGGGTGACGTCTTCGCAGGTCAGGCCGGGTTCCCATTTGTTCCAGCGGTTGTAGAGGATGGTGCTGTCGCCGGTGATGTAGGCGTAGGGCTGGTTGGCGCTGTCGCTGATCGCCAGCACCTTCGGGTCCATCGGGCTGTTGTCCATCCAGAAGTCGGAGTTCGGGTTGGCGTTGTAGGCGGCGAGATAGGCGTTGTAGGCGGCCTGGGTCGCGGCGCCCATGTATTGCTGGGAACCGCTGGCGTGAACGCCGCCCATGGTGCCGGTGGCGGGCTGGAAGACGCCGTTGCTCATGTTGCCGGCGGCGCCATTGGGACCGCCGCAGTAGTTCTTGATCGCGATGGTGTTCATGAAGTCGGATTGCCCGGCAATCTGGCCGTAGGCCAGCCATTTGCGGGTCAGCGCCCGGCCCTTGCGGATGAAGTCGAAGCTGTTGCCGTCGCCATGGTTGTGGTCGATCCGGCTCCAGCCGTTCTTGTAGGCGAGGATGCGGTCGCTGGCGCCCCAGCCGGTGCGGCCGATGTAGGCGCCGAGGTCGGGGATGTAGGTGGACAACTGCTGGTTGTTGCGCGGGTCGGCGCTGATCTCGTCCGGCTGTGGGGAGTCCGGGTCCATCAGCAGATAGGACAGCAGGCCACCGCGGATCGAGACCTGGATCAGCGCGCTGTCGTAGCGGGATCCGAGTTTGGCGGCGCCGCCGGGCATCGCGTGCAGCAGGATCCAGCGCATCTGGTCGGCTCGCTGGGTCTGGCCGGCGAGCATGTCGTAGGTGCCGAGGGCGGCGAAGTAATCCCAATCCACCATGGTTTGCCAGGTGGAGTTCTGGACGTCGCCGTAGGCGATCCGCTCATAAACCTTGCCCTGGTAGCTTTCATCGGGGCTGACGTCGATCTGGCCCTTGTTGAACAGCGTGGCCATGTAGGTCGGGACCGTGTGATCCCAGAACGGGTGGTTGTACAGACTGCTGCGGCCCAGGCCGGAGGCCGGGGTGTTCACGCCGGCGGTCAGCATCGCCAGCCGCAGCGACATTTCAAAACGCAGTCCGAGGGCGGAGTACATCGAACCTTCGGGCGACATGCCGCCCCGGCCGTCCTTGGTCCGGGCGATGTGGACGTTGCGCAGGTATGCATCCATGGCGATCGGGCCGTAATCCTCCAGCCGGCGTTTCTGGCCGTCGTAGCCGGTGACCAGCGGTGCGCCGGCGCTGGGGTCCTTGTCCATGGACAGGGCCATCATGCCGATGGCGCGGGCAAAGGACAGCGTGTGGTTGTTGATCGCAAAGCGCAGCGAGAACAGGTAGGGGTCGTCCAGCTGTAGCGTGGCGTCGCTGTTCAGGGTGTAGCGGGGGGCGGGACCGGTGGATTTGGCGACCAGCTCTTCCGCCCACATGGCGAAGACCTGGCGGATGTCCTTCAGCTCGGCAGGGCTGAAGGTGTCATAGACCCAATCGACGGCGGTCGGCAGCGCATCGCCGGTGACGAAACCCCGGTCGCCGCTGAGGAAGGGGCTGATGTCGGAGCTCTGGTAACCCTTGGGCGAGCGGAAGCGGCGGATCGTCTTGCAGTAGCAGGTCTGGCTGGCGTCGTAGGCGCTCAGCTTGGGATTGGCGGCCTGCTGCGGCACCACGCATTCGTTCAGCTCGTCGTAGGGCCCGAGCTTGGCGTTGGCCATGATCGCCATGATCAGGTCGTGGGCCTTGGTCTTGTACTGGTTCACCAGCGCAATTTCCGCCGGGGTGTCCTGCGGCGCGATTTGCGCCATGAAAGCCAGCAGTTGCGCGTACATCTCGGTGTTGTACTGGCCGGAATCGAGGCTGGGGCTGCCGCCATCCCAGGGCATCAGCAGGTTCCAGCCGTTGGCGTCCCAGTCCTGGAAGCCGTCGCCGTTGCCATCCAGACACTGGCCGGGGATGTAGCCGGACTGGATGTCGGCGAGGACGGCGTCGGTGGTTTTCTTCAGGTGGCTGAACAGGGAGTTCGGTTTCTTGGCGTAGCCGCGGACCTTGTCGCGCAGGGCCGGCGTCATCCAGATGCGAGGGTGGATGCCCTGATCCCAGGCGGAGGGGCCGGTGCTGGCGTCGTTGCCGGATACCGCCGGGGGCGGCGTGAAATTGAAGGCATTGCCGCCGCCGGCCGGGTTGTAGTTGACGCCGCCGGCGATGGCGCCGGGGAAATTGACCCAGAAGCCGCGGCCGTTGTTCAGGGTCTGGTTGCCGAAGTCGAGGTAGCCCTTGCCGTTCTGGTAGGTGGCGAGGGTGCCGGCGCCGTCGAGGGAGGGGGCGTAGAAGAGCCACTTGCCGGTGGCGTTATCCCAGGCCCACAGCGTGGTGAGGTTTTCCGGGGTGCCGCTGGCGGCGCCGGAGAGGTTGCGGTTGAAGGCGGGGGCGGTGTGGCTCTGGCCGGTGGCGACCAGGTTCCAGCCCTGGAGCAGCTGGCCGGCGCCCAGGGGCTGGGCGCCGCCGGTGAAGGGGCCGATGCTGGTGCCGGCGCTGATCACGTTGACCCAGTAGCCCTCGCCGGGGTTGATGGTGTTGAACAGGCCGTAGCCGTGGCTGGCGGCGTAGTCGGAGAGCGCGGTGCCGCTGTCGAGGCTGGGGGCGTAGAACAGCCATTTCTTGTTGGCGGCGTCCCACTTCCAGACGGTCTGGAACTTGCTGGCGTCGCCGTAAAGGGTGCGGACATCCTGCGGCGTGTCGAGACTGTTGCCGATCAGGTTCCAGTTCAGACCGAAGTTGTAATTGAGGGTGTCGGCGTAAACCAGCGGGGTGGTGCCGAGCATCCCCAGGGCCAGGCGGCAGAGCAGTCGTTTCATGTTGTTCTCCTTATCGTTCCGGCCGCAGCAGCAAACAGTGACGGCATTGGGGCCGTATCAGACCAGAGTTGCCGGTGGGCTCGCTGCTAATAAATTCACATTTGTATATTTATTCCGGGATTCCCTTCCGGCATGCCTCCGGCCTCAGAGTTGCGGCCGGCCGATCACCAGATGATTCACGTCCTGGGAGTAGAAATAGGCGGCGGAGGTGACGCGGGTGCTCCAGGTGTAGCCGGCGATTTGCCCGCTGGCGTCGGTGTAGATCCGCAGCACGCCGATGCCGGCGCCGTCGTTCCAGGTGTTGTTGCCGAGATAGCGGGTGTCGGTGTAGCCGTGGCCGGAGTTGGCCGAGTCCATGACGTCCACTTCGTACTGGGCGTAGGTCTGGCCGGCGGGGGAGGCGATCAGCGGGGCGCTGGCTTCCCGCGCCCGCAGCCCGCCGAGGGCAATCATCAGGTGGCCGGAGGAGCTGCCGCCTGCCGGGTACTTGATCGCGATCAGGTCGCCGGCGCGCAGATCGGTGAGGCCGGCGACCGCTTGCAGCCCGGTCTGGTTGACGATGGCGTCGTGGTACTTGGCGGCGTTGGGATTGGTCGCGCCGGGGTAGCCCAGCCAGGTGCCGATGTTGAGGCCGGGGTAGCTCTGCAGCAGCAGCCGGGTGACGAAGGAGCTGCATTCGGTGCGGTTCTCGTAGCCGCTCTGCCCGGCAACGCCGGCCCAGTAGATGTAGTTGGGCTGCTCGCCGTAGGTGTTCTTCTCCGGGCTGACGTTGGCGATCAGCAGCTTGCCCCATTCGATGTAGCTGATGCTGCCGGCGCCGCCGCCGGGGTAGTTCACCCAGAAGCCCTTGCCGTTATCGAGGGTCTGGTTGCCGAAGTCGAGGTAG
>JBEBBF010000409.1:0-9729 GCA_041158545.1 Pseudomonadota bacterium
CAGGCGGTAACGGTAATTGTCCGGCGCCTCATCCGGCGTGACCCGGAGCCGTTCGATCCGTAGCGGGCTGCGCGGCGCGCTGTCGGACACCAGACGCTCGAAAAAGCCCAGCTCTTCCTTCAGCACGGTGTTTTCCCGCTCCAGCGTCTTCAGCTTGCCCAGCATCTGCTGCCGCGCCGTCTGCTCCATCTTGACCGCGCTTTGCTCGGTGCCCGTCTGCTGGCGCAGGGCGGACACTTCCTTTTCCAGTTGCTCGATCCGCAGTGTCGCGGCCAGCAGCCGCTCTTCCGCCTGACTGCCGAACAGCGCCCGCCAGGCGCTGACCGCCGCCGCTGCGGCGACCAGCACCAGCACCAGTCCCAGCAGCAAATGCCAGGACCAGTGGATATGGGTGCGAACCGCCACCCGCGGGGCACGAATGCCGAAGCGTTGGCGGAAACGCTTGATCTTCAGGGAAGTAGCGGCAACTGGCATAGGCCAGTGCTTTCAGCCAGACCGAACATCAGGTTCATGTTCTGCACCGCCTGACCGGCGGCGCCCTTCACCAGATTGTCGATCACCGACAGGATCACCAGGGTGTCGCCACCCTGCGGCCGATGCACGGCAATCCGGCAGAGGTTGGCCGAACGCACCGAACGGGTTTCCGGATGCGACTTGGCCGGCAGCACGTCCACAAAGGCTTCGTTGGCGTAGCGTTGCTCGAACAGCGCCTGGAAGTCCGCTTCCTTGGTGATGCGGGCGTACAGCGTGGCGTGAATGCCGCGGATCAGCGGCGTCAGATGCGGCACGAAGGTCAGCCCCACCGGCGCTGCGGCCATCAGGCCGAGACCCTGACGAATTTCCGGCAGGTGGCGATGGCCCGGCACGCCGTAGGCCTTGAAGTTATCCGAAGCTTCGGAGAACAGGATATGGGTTTCCGCCTTGCGGCCTGCGCCGGAAACACCGGATTTGGCGTCGGCGATCAGGCTGGAGAGATCCACGACGCCGGCTTCGATCAGCGGCATGAAACCCAGCTGGACGGCTGTCGGATAACAGCCGGGGTTGGCGATCAGCTGGGCGCCCTTGATCTGCTCCCGGTTGATCTCCGGCAGACCATAGACCGCCTTGCCGACCCACTCGGGACAGGCATGCTCCATGCCATACCACTTACTCCACTCGGCGACATCCTTGATCCGGAAGTCAGCCGCCAGGTCGATGACCTTGACCCCGGCGTCGAGCAGGGCTGGCGCCTGCTGCATGGCGATGCCGTTCGGCGTCGCGAAGAACACCACGTCGCAGGCGGTCAGATCCACCTTGGCCGGATCTTCGAACTTCAGTGCAACCCGACCGCGCAGGCTGGGGAACATGTCCGCCACCGGCTTGCCGGCGTCACCCCGGGAGGTGATGGCCACGATTTCCGCTTCGGGATGCTGCACCAGGAGGCGCAGCAGTTCGACACCGGTGTACCCGGTTCCACCAACAATACCAACCTTGATCATTTTCACTCTCCGAAAGAGGGCGGAATCATAACCGCAGCAGCAGATGCGAGAAAGCCGCCCGGAGGCGGCTTTGCAGGGCAATTCTCGCGAAAAAAGCTTAACGCTTGGAGAACTGCTTGCGGCGGCGGGCCTTGTGCAGACCGACCTTCTTACGTTCAACTTCACGGGCATCGCGGGTCACGAAGCCGGCGCGGGACAGCGCAGACTTGAGGCCGGAGTCGAACTCGATCAGTGCGCGGGTGATGCCGTGACGCACAGCACCAGCCTGACCGGATTCACCACCACCCGTAACGTTAACCTTGATGTCGAAGCCAGCCAGTTGATCCACCAGCGCCAGCGGCTGACGCACGATCATGCGGCCGGTTTCGCGGGAGAAGAACACGTCCAGGGGCTTGCCATTGACAACGATGCTGCCGGAGCCACGCTTCATGAACACACGGGCAACCGCGCTCTTGCGACGACCGGTGCCGTAGAAATAGTTTTCAGCCATTTTCGCCTCTTTAGATTTCCAGAGCCTTGGGCTGCTGGGCGGAATGCGGATGCTCAGCGCCAGCGTAGCACTTGAGCTTCTTGATCATGGCGTAGCCGAGCGGACCCTTCGGCAACATGCCCTTCACAGCGGTTTCCAGGGCACGACCCGGGAAGCGTTGCTGCATCTTCTTGAAGTTGGTTTCGTAGATACCACCGGGGTAGCCGGAGTGACGGAAGTACTTCTTGTCGTCAGCCTTGTTGCCGGTTACGCGAATCTTGTCCACATTGGTCACGACGATGAAATCGCCAGTATCGACGTGCGGGGTGAAGATAGCCTTGTGCTTGCCGCGCAGGCGACGAGCAATTTCGGAAGCGAGGCGGCCGAGTACCTTGTCTGTGGCATCCACCACAAACCACTCGCGCACCACCTCATGTGGTTTGGCGGAAAAAGTTTTCATCTGCGCCGTCCTATTAGAGCCTGATTACAGAAAGCCGCGGATTCTATTCGGGTTCCAATAAGGCTGTCAACGAAGACAAGCATTTGAATTCAACATTGCGCTCCGGCTGTTGCCCATACGCCACAAACCGGCCCCGCGTCCGCATGTACACGCTGCAACTGTGGCTTATCGAGCAAGCGGCGCTCGGAGCGTCTTCTGCGGCCCACCCGACAGACATCCAGCAAAAGCCCCGCAGACCTCGACGGGGAAAACCTCGTACCAGACGAATCTCAATAGGGGTCCTGCCCGACACTCACGGCCGCAACGGACGAAAAAAAACGCGACTCCAAGGAGTCGCGTTAAATCCACACCAAAGGAGGAGGGTGGAGGAGACAACCTTGTGAGGAGAGGCAGCCAAACCAACTCTTCACGCGATGGATTCATTGTCCGGCATCAAAGCCTCGAAGGCAAGCCCGTTTTGTGCGTCGCACAAATTATTTGTGTATGAGTCAATGCATTTCATTTATGATTATTTACATTTTGTTTTATTGTTGATTTTTTAAGTTTTTCCCAACTTCTTGCAGAGTGTTTAAACTTAATTTGCTGGCAACGCCTTGAGCCACGAAGATCAATTTTGTGCACCGCACAAATCCCTGGCACCCTCGTCTCTCAGCTTCAAGTAGAATCGCCTGCTCTTTTTTCCGGGGAAACAGCACATGGAATGCATGGTCAGATGGCAGGGCGAAGAAGGCGGGATGTCCTTTATTGCAGAAACGGGTAGCCAGCACGTCGTCGTGATGGATGGTCCGCCGGATGCAGGCGGCCGCAATCTGGCGCCGCGCCCGATGGAACTGGTTCTCGCCGGAACCGGCGGCTGCACCGCCTTTGACGTGGTTTCCATCCTGAAGAAAGGCCGGCATGCCGTCAGCGGCTGCAGCGTGACCCTCAAGGCTGAGCGTGCCGAAACGGAACCCAAGGTGTTCACCCGGATTCACTTCCATTACAAGGTTTCGGGCAAAGGGCTGCGGGAAAACGTCGTGGCGCGGGCGATTGAACTGTCGAAAGACAAATACTGTTCCGCCTCGATCATGCTGGCGCAGACCGCGGAAATCACCCACGACTTCGAAATCATTGAGGATTAACCGGAAACACCCGGAACGCGGCCCCGTCGCAGGGCCGCCCTCTTTCCTCAGAAGTAATAGGCCGTCCGGGTCATCACCCGGCCCATCAACCGCATCCCCAGCTTGACCGGCGCGGGCAACGTCGCACCACCCAGCTGCAACGCGGTTTCGGCATGGCCGATTTCATCCTGCTTCATCTGTTCGAGAATCGCGCGGGAACGCAGGTCATCGTCCCGGATGCGGTCGAGATGGCTGTCCAGATGCGCCTCGACCTGCCTCTCGGTCTCCACGAGGAATCCCAGATTCCAGCGGTCGCCGAAGCGGCCGGCCAGCACCCCCAGGCTGAGCGAGCCCAGGTACCAGAGGGGATTCAGCAGACTTTTCCGCCCGCCCACCTCGGCCATGCGCTGCTCGGTCCAGGCCAGATGCTCGGTCTCCTCGTCGGAAGCCGAACGTAGCGCCTCGCGGATGGCCGGATCGCGGCAGGTCAGGGCCTGCCCCTGATAAAGAGCCTGGGCACACACCTCGCCGCAGTGATTGACCCGCATCAGCCCGGCAACCTGGCGCTTTTCCGCATCGCTCAGCGGCACATCCGGCATTTCCTGCCCAGGAACCGACCGGACCGTGCGGGCCGGAGAAAAAATCGTCCGCAGCGCCCGGTCAAACTCGATGATCAACCCATCTGGAATCATTGTCGCGGCGCCTTGCTGCGTAAACTCTTCTGCACCTGTTCCACCGAACGCACGATGATGCCGTCGGGACACAGATGCTCCAGGAAGATCGTCGCGAAGTGCCGGCTACCGGGAATATCGTAGAACTTCTGCCAACGCGGACTCCGCGCCTTGGACCAGGAGCCATCAGGCCGGCCAAAGGCATAAGGCCGCCGCTGCCGATCCGGGCAACTCATCCCCTCATGGCTGACGTTGCGTACACCCTGGGTGCTGAAGGTGACCAGGGTATAGCGCGCTTCGCCGTCTTCATCGACCGAGATCGAATCCGGATCAAGGAAATAACGATTTTCCTCGGCGGGCCCGACATCAAGGCGGATCAGCTTTTCCATGACCGGGAACGCGGGCAGCACCACTTCCCGCTCCGCCTTTTCCTTGGCCTTGAATTCATCGTCCACATCGGGATCGTAGGCCTGCAGCGAGGAAACCAGACTCAGCCCGCACAGCACGGCAATCCAGCGCTTCACGGCTTGCACTCCTCAATCTCCGCGGGACGCGGCCCCCGCTGCCGCGGCGGGCGACGGTCCGCATCAAGAAAACGTACCAGCTCGGCCAGTGCCAGTTGATACACCCCGCGCTTGAACTCGATCACGGTTTCCAGCGGCACCCAGTAGTCGTGCCAGCGCCACGCGTCGAATTCGGGATGGTTGCAGGCCCGGAGGCTCACATCGCTATCGCGCCCCACCAGACGCAGCAAAAACCAGATCTGCTTCTGGCCACGATAAGAACCGCGCCACTCGCGCTTGATCCATTGGGTCGGGACCTCGTAACGCAGCCAGCCCTTGGTTCTGCCCAGAATGCGCACATGCTCGGGCTTCAACCCGACCTCCTCGTACAGCTCCCGGAACATGGCCTGCTCGGGGGTTTCACCCCGCTTGATGCCGCCCTGCGGGAACTGCCAGGAATGTTCTTTTATGCGCTTTCCCCAGAAAACCTCGTTCTTGGTGTTACAAAGGATAATCCCGACGTTGGGGCGAAAACCGTCCCGGTCGAGCATGGGAAATCCTGTCAATATCTAAGTAGTTGCATGCATTCTTTCACAACTGTCCTTAAGCTGCAAAGTCGCCCCGGCGTGTACAATTCCTTCTTTTGAATGAATTCAAGGCCTTCCCCGATGCGTACTTCGCAACTTTTCTTCACGACTTTGAAAGAAGCCCCCGCCGACGCTGAAGTCATCAGCCAGAAGCTGATGCTGCGCTCTGGATTGATCAAACGCGCAGCCGCCGGCATCTATACCTGGATGCCCCTGGGATTGCGGGTCTTGCGCAAGGTGGAAAACATCGTTCGTGAGGAAATGAACCGCGCCGGCGCCCAGGAACTGCTGATGCCGGCCGTACAGCCCGCCGAACTGTGGCAGGAATCCGGTCGCTGGGAAAAATACGGCCCGGAACTGCTGCGCTTCAAGGACCGCCACCAGCGGGATTTCGTCATCGGCCCCACGCACGAAGAAGTGATCACCGACGTGGTCCGGCGTGACGTCAAGAGCTACCGCCAGCTGCCGCTGCACCTCTACCAGATCCAGACCAAGTTCCGCGACGAAATTCGCCCGCGCTTCGGCGTCATGCGCGGTCGGGAATTCGTGATGAAGGACGGCTATTCCTTCCACACCTCCTTCGACGACCTGCGGCGGGAATATCAGGTGATGTACGACACCTACAGCCGCATCTTCACCCGCCTCGGCCTGGAATTCCGTGCCGTCGCCGCCGACACCGGCTCGATTGGCGGCACCGGCTCCCACGAATTCCACGTCATCGCCGAAACCGGTGAAGACGACATCGCCTACTGCCCGGATTCCGACTACGCCGCCAACGTCGAACTGGCCGAAGCCCTGGCGCCCACGCAGCCCCGCGCTGCAGCCACCGCTGCGCTCCAGGAAGTTGCCACCCCGAATCGCAGCGCCTGCGCCGACGTTGCCGACTTCCTCGGCTGCAGCGCTGCCCAGGTTCTGAAAGCCATCGCCGTGGTCAGCGCGCAGGAAGATGGCGACAAACGATTCACGCTGCTGCTGCTGCGCGGCGACCACGAACTCAATGAAATCAAGGCCGAAAAGATTCCCGGCCTCTCGCCCTTCCGCTTCGCCAGCGAGAGCGAAATTGTCGAATACCTGGGCTGCAAGCCGGGCTACATCGGCCCGGTCGGCATCGACGCCAGCAAGGTCAGGCTGATCGCCGACCGCAGCGCCGTCCAGCTCGCCGACTTCATCTGCGGCGCCAACAAGGAAGGTTTCCACTTCACCGGCGTCAATTTCGGCCGCGACCTGCCGGAACCGGAAGTGGCCGACCTGCGCAATGTCGTCGCCGGCGACCCCTCGCCGGACGGCAAGGGCAGCCTGGCGATCTGCCGCGGCATCGAAGTCGGCCACATTTTCCAGCTGCGCACCAAGTACGCCGAGGCGCTGCAGTGCAGCTATCTCGACGAAAACGGCCGCAATCAGGTCATGGAAATGGGCTGCTACGGCATCGGCGTCTCCCGTATCGTCGGCGCCGCCATCGAACAGGGCAATGACGAAAAGGGCATCGTTTTCCCCGCCGCCATCGCCCCGTTTGCCGTCTGCATCGTGCCGATGGGCTACCAGAAGAGCGAAGCCGTCCGTCAGGCCGCCGATCAGCTGTACGCCGAACTCAGCGCCCGCGGCATCGACGTGCTGCTCGACAACCGCAACGAACGCCCCGGCGTGATGTTTGCGGACATGGAACTGATCGGCATCCCGCACCGTCTGGTGGTTGGCGACCGCGGCCTGAAGGAAGGCCAGGTGGAATACAAGGGGCGCCGCGACAGCGAAGCCCAGATGCTGCCGCTGGCGGACGCCATCGACTTCATCGCCAAGCAGCTGTGCGCCGGCTGATTGCCCTTGTTCTGAGCTGTGCTGCGGCGTCGGCCTTTGCCGGCGCCCAGAAATACGAGCCGCTTTCCGCCAGTGTCCAGGCCGCGCTCAGCCAGAGCGTGGCCGACCAGCGCCCGCCAGCAAGCTCGTTTCGCTCCAGCCTGGATGCCGCCGACTGGCTGAGCGACATGTCCGACCGGCTGCGGAAACGCATCCCCGGCCAGGAATACCGGATCGAACTGCTGCGCACGATCCACTATGAAGCCACCCGCGCCGGGCTGGACCCGCAACTGGTGCTGGGGCTGATCCAGGTTGAATCCGGATTCCGCAAATACGCGGTGTCTTCCTCCGGTGCCCGCGGCTACATGCAGGTCATGCCCTTCTGGGTGAAGCTGATCGGCCGCCCGGACGACAACCTATTTCACCTGCGCACCAACCTGCGCTACGGCTGCACCATCCTCCGCCACTACCTGGATATAGAAAACGGCGACCTTTTCCGCGCCCTCGGCCGCTACAACGGCAGCCTGGGCAAGGAGGAATATCCGAATCTGGTCCGGGGCGCCTGGCACCATCAGTGGCAATACAGCCCCGGCCCGACGCTGAGCAGCAGCCGCTGAACCACGCGGCCACCGCCCGTATCCCTCATCAGCGCATCATGCCCGGCAACATGCCCTTCATGCCGCGCATCAGCTTGCCCATGCCGCCCTTGGTCAGCTGCTTCATCATCTTCTGCGACTGCTCGAACTGGTTCAGCAGGCGATTGACTTCCTGAACCTGCACCCCGGCACCGGCAGCAATCCGGCGCTTGCGGCTGGCCTTGATCAGCTCCGGCTTCGAGCGCTCGGCCGGCGTCATCGAATTGATGATGCCCTCGACCCGGCGAATCATCTTGTCCTCGCCCCCGGCCGGCAGTTGCCCGGCGGCCTGGGCAAACTGCGCCGGCAGCTTGTCCATCAGCGAAGCCAGCCCCCCCATCTTGCGCATCTGGCCGATCTGTTCCTTGAAATCGTTGAGGTCAAAACCCTTGCCGGACTTCAGCTTCTTGGCGAATTCGACGGCCTTTTCCTCGTCGATGCCCTTGCGCGCCTCTTCGATCAGCGACAGCACGTCGCCCATGCCCAGCACCCGGCTGGCCATACGCTCCGGATGGAAAGCCTCCAGCCCGCCCAGTTTTTCGCCGACACCGGCGAACTTGATCGGCTTGCCGGTTACATGCCGCACCGACAAGGCTGCACCGCCGCGGGCGTCACCATCAAGCTTGGTCAGCACCACACCGGTCAGCGGCAGCGTCTCATTGAAGGCGCGGGCGGTATTCACCGCGTCCTGACCCAGCATCGCATCGACCACGAACAGGGTTTCAATCGGTTTCAGCGTCGCGTGCAGCTGCTTGATTTCATCCATCATCTGCTGGTCAATCGCCAGACGACCGGCGGTATCGACCAGCAACACATCGTAGTAATGGCGCTTGGCCCAATCGACTGCCGCCAGCGCGATGGCCTCCGGCTTGTCGCTGGCACTGGACGGGAAGAAATCGATCCCGGCCTGCCCGGCCACGCTCTTCAGCTGCTCGATGGCCGCCGGACGATAAACGTCACAGCTCACCACCAGCACCTTCTTTTTCTGGCTTTCCCGCAGCAGCTTGCCCAGCTTGCCGACGGTCGTGGTCTTGCCGGCGCCCTGCAGACCCGCCATCAGCACGATGGCCGGTGGCTGCGTGGCCAGGTTGATTCCTTCGTGCGCCCCGCCCATCAGCGCGGTCAGCTCCCGATGCACCACGCCAATCAGCGCCTGCCCCGGTGTCAGCGAGCCAATCACCTCCTCGCCCACTGCCTTCGCCTTCACGGCAGCGATAAAATCCTTGATCACCGGCAGGGCGACGTCGGCTTCAAGCAGGGCCATGCGGACTTCGCGCAGAGCGTCGGAAATATTCGTTTCGGTCAGGCGAGCTTCGCCTTTCAGCGTCTTCATGACGCGGGCAAGGCGCTGGGTCAGGTTGTCGAGCATGGGATGAGGGCTTCGAGTAAAATTTGCGAATGGGCGCAATTGTAATTCACCTTCTGCCACACATTCTGGCTACCGGACTCTACGGCTACCTCGGTTACCACTTCTGGAACACCCGCTGGCGGGAAACCGACAAGCCGCTGGTCACCGCTCCGATGCAAACCTGGGAACGCTCCGCCATTGGGCTCGGGCTGCTTCTCCAGGCTTTCGGCCTTTACGACGGCTGTTTCACCGACGACGGCATGCGCTTTTCCTTTGGCTACGCGATGTCGCTGATGCTGTGGCTGGCGGTGCTGATCTACTGGCTCGAAAGTTTCCGCGCCCGGATGGACGGCCTGCAGCCGATGGTGCTGCCGCTGGCCGCTGGCTGCGCCGCGCTTCCGGTCATCTTCCCCCACGTCCATCTGGTCGCCCACGCCGGTTCCCTCGGCTTCAAGCTGCACTTCCTCGCCGCGATGCTGGCCTACAGCCTGTTCACGCTGTCGGCGCTGCACGCGGTGTTCATGGGTTTTGCCGAAAGAAAACTGCACCAGCGGGCGCTGACCCGCAGCCTGGCCAGCCTGCCGCCGCTGCTGACGATGGAAGCCCTGCTGTTCCGGATGCTGCTGATCGGCTTCATCCTGCTGACGCTGGCCCTGGGCAGCGGCGTACTGTTCTCCGAAGCCCTGT
>JBEBBF010000410.1:0-2892 GCA_041158545.1 Pseudomonadota bacterium
AAATACGCCACGCCCAGGCCGTAGACCAGGCCCGGCGCCAGGCAGGCGCCGAGGCCGAAGGCCAGCCCGAGCAGGGCGCCGCCCAGCGGGCTGGCGCTGGCAGCGGCACCGAGCAGGATTGCGCTCAGCGGCGCACAGGGCGTCAGCGCCATGCCGACCCCGAGCAGATAAAGGCCAGAGGTCAACAAGGGCCGGGAGGGGGCGGCCGGGCCGCCACACGCGCGGCCGGCGCAGCCGCCACGTCGCCGCAGCAGCAGGGCCAGCCCGGCCAGCAGCAGCGCCAGTCCCAGCGTCAGCGCCACGGTCCAGGGGGCGACGCCGGCAACAAAGCGGGAACCCCACCAGCCGCTGACCGCGCCGAACCCGGCGTAGACGGTCAGGCGGCCGGCGGAAAGCGGCAGCAGTACCTGCCAGGACTGGCGCAGCCCGCCGTCGCTGCTCAGCAATACCGGCCCCAGGTAGGGCAGGCAACTGAGCAGGCAGGGCCCCAGGCCATAGAGCAGACCCAGGGAAAAAGCCAGCGGCAGACTGAGGGATTCCGGGGGCAGCGCCAGCATCAGCTGCCGGCCTGCTGCTCGGCGAGGAATTCGCTGCGCGCCAGCACCGCGGCGCCGTAGGCGGTGGTGGTCTGCGGGAAGTCGGGGATGATCAGCGGCCGCTGCAGTTCGTCCTCAATGGCGGCGACCAGGCCCTTGTTGAGCGCCGGGCCGCCATCCATGTAGACCTTGTCCTCGATCCCCACCCGCTTGGCCAGCCGCACGGTGCGCTTGGCGATGGCGTAGTGGATGCCGGCGACGATCTCCGGTTTGCCGTGGCCATTGGCCAGCAGGCCGATGATTTCCGATTCGGCGAAGACCGTGCAGGTGCTGTTGATCGACAGCGGCGCCCCGGTGCCGTTGAAATGGATGGTGCCGAGGTCCTCCAGGTCAAGGTCGAGGTTGCGGGCCGCCACGTCGAGGAAGCGGCCGGTGCCGGCGGCGCACTTGTCGTTCATCACGAAATTGGTGACGTTGCCGTTGTTGTCGATCTGGATCGCCTTGGAATCCTGACCGCCGATGTTGATGATCGTCCGCACTCCGCCGACCGCCTGGCCGACCGCGTGGGCGCCGAGGGCGTTGGCGGTGATCTCGCTGATCGAGTCGTCCGCCTCCTTGAACAGCTTGCGGCCGTAGCCGGTGGCGATCAGGTATTTCACCGCGTCACGGGCCACGCCTTCCCGTTCCAGCAGCACGCGCAGGGCTTCCTTGGCGTTCTTGTGGAACAGGCTGCCCGAGTCGGTGACGTGTACGCCCCTGATCTGGCCGTCGCCGTCGATCAGGGCGACCTTGATGGCGGTGGAGCCGATGTCGATGCCGGCAAAGTAATTCATGTCCGTTGCTGCCTCTTGCGGGTTTTGATCGATTCGAGGAAGGCCTCGATCCGGGTGGAAAGCTGGCCCATGTCGTCCGGGCTGTAGTCGGTTTCGACGTAAAGCATCGGGATGCCTGCCTTGTTCAGGGCGTCGGCGACGCTTTTCTGCTCCATTTCATAGACCTGGCAACCCGCGAAGGACTGATAGACCACGCCGTCGGCCTGAAAACCCTGGGCCAGCTCGAACAGCCGGCGCAGCCGGTCGTCGTTGCGGGTGAAGATCGGGCAGGTGCAGGGTTTGAGGTACTTGTCGGCCAGGCTGTCCACCATGTCATTGACCAGCCATTCGTCCACCGCGGTCATGTCGTAGAGCATCCGGTTGGCGGAACAGGTCTCGTCGGCCACCACCACGCCTCCGGCCTGCTCGATCAGCAGCGGCAGTTTCAGGTTCGGGAAGATCGGCGGGGAGCCGGTGAAGACAATCCGCGGTGCCTTTTTCTGGGCGGCGTTGAATCCGGCCTTTTCCCGTTCCGCCAGTTCGGCATTCAGCGCCTCCACCGCGGCGGTCCAGCGTTCGATGTCGTCAAAGAAATAGGCGTTGGTCACCAGGAAGGCATCCTTGCCGAGGAACAACGCCGGGCTGCGTTTGCGGAAGGCGTTGAGGGTGCGGAAAGCCACCTGGGCGCGGGCGGTCTTGGCCATGCCGGCGCGTAGCCCGGCCTTGGTCAGCTTCTTGCCGGTCAACACCCGCAGCCGTTCGGAAAACTGCCGGACCGAGCGCTGCCAATACACCCGTGCTGCCTCGCTTTCCTTGACGTTGGGGAATTCCAGGTCATGCACGGTATGGCCCATGCCGGCCATCATCGCGCTGGCCTTCTTTTTCTGGTCGCAGGTGGTCGGGTTAACCACCAGATCCAGCTTGCCCACCCGCGGGATCGCGTTTTCGCTGCACAACATGCCCAGCGTCGCCTTGACCAGGGAGCAGGACTTGGCCGGCATGAAGTCGGCGCCGATCTGGTCGTAGTGATACGAGCCATTGCACAGCCGCACCGGGCTGGCGCCATGGGCGTAGATCAGTTCCTCCGGCGCCTGGATGCAGGTGATCCCCACCTGCGGCCCGCTGCGTTCGAGCGGCTCACCCTGGATGTACACCCGGCGGAACAGGTCGTAGAAATAGGCCATGCCCGCCGGGTTCTCGAGAAAGTCATCGACGATATGGTCGAGCATCACCTCCGCCTCCCGCGCCTGGCGGGTCTGGTGATAGGGCAGGACGGGGCGTTCAGGGCTGGCGCGGGTCAAGGGGGAGTCCTTTGTTCATGCGTTTGATGAAACCGGCTTCGGTGGATTCGAAGAAGGTGATCGTCGCGAACTGCGCCTTCAGCGCGCCGGGTTCCGGACAGGACGCGACGCACTTCAGGCACAGCGTGCAGTCGTCCATCATGATTCGCGGGTTGTCCACGTCGTCGGCAATCTCCTTGATCTCCATGTCGCAGACCCGGTAGCAGTCGCCGCAGCGGGTGCATTTGCTGCCGTCCTTCTTCA
>JBEBBF010000411.1:0-14130 GCA_041158545.1 Pseudomonadota bacterium
CAGCAGGCCACCCAAGAGCAAACCGAGACGACTCAGCAAGCGCAAACGTAAATCCATGGCAATCCCGCTGCGAAATGGTGAGCCTCCATGCAGCAGTTTCCGTACCTGTTCCCCGGCTCCGCGCCATGGCTGCGGGAATTTTTCCCGAAAAGCCGGGGAGTAGCTCCCGAGACAGCCCCGACGCGGGGTTTTTACACTGGCTCGGCCCGTCGCAAGGCGGGGCGACAGGGGGGCCGCCTTCCCCGTCGAACCCCCATGGACCTCTGGAGACAAGGAACAAAATGAAAATCTCGAACCGCTTCCCCCGCCGCTGCCTGCTGGCGGCCCTGATCGCAGCCTGCTGTGCCGCCCCGGCCTTCGCCAGCAAGACCGTCAGCTGGGACGACATCCTCAATGACGACAAGACCACACAGGACGTCCTGTCCTATGGCCTGGGACTCAAGGCACAACGACACAGCCCGCTGACCCGGATCAACACCGGAAACGTCGAAAACCTGGTGCCGGCCTGGAGTTTTTCCTTCGGTGGCGAAAAGCAGCGCGGCCAGGAAGGCCAGGCGCTGGTACATGACGGGGTGATCTACGCCACCAGTTCCTACTCTCGCATCTTTGCGATTGATGCCCGCACCGGCAAGCGGCTGTGGGAATACGAAGCTCGCCTCCCGGACGATATCCGCCCCTGCTGCGATGTCGTCAATCGTGGCCCGGCCATCTACGGCGACAAGATTTTCTTCGGCACCCTGGATGCGGCAATCGTTGCGTTGAACAAGGACACTGGCAAGGTCGTCTGGCGCAAGAAGTTCGCCGACCACAAGGTCGGCTACACGATGACCGGCGCGCCGTTCGTGGTGAAGGACCAGAAGAGCGGCAAGGTGCTGCTGGTCCATGGCTCGTCGGGTGACGAATTCGGCGTCGTGGGCTGGCTGTTTGCACGCGACCCGGACACCGGGGAGGAAGTCTGGGCCCGCCCCATGGTTGAAGGCCACATGGGCCGCCTGAACGGACAGGAAAGCACCTCGACCGGCGACAAAAACGCCCCTTCCTGGCCACGCGACAAGGACGGCAATCTGGTCGAAGCCTGGCATCACGGCGGCGGCGCCCCGTGGCAAACGGCCAGCTACGACGTAGACCGCAACATGGTGGTCATCGGCTCCGGCAACCCCGCACCGTGGAACACCTGGCATCGGACCAAGGAAGGCGACGACCCGCGAAACTGGGACAGCCTGTTCACCTCCGGCCAGGCCTATGTGGATGCCAGCACCGGCGACCTGAAGGGCTTTTTCCAGCACACGCCCAACGACGCCTGGGATTTCTCGGGCAACAACTCGGTGGTGCTCTTCGAGTACAAGGACCCCAAGACCGGCAAGCAGGTCAAGGCATCGGCGCACGCCGACCGCAACGGCTTCTTCTTCGTCACCGACCGGGAAAAACTGGCATCCGGCGGCGGCTACCCCAACAAGCCGACCGCCCTGATCGGCGCCTGGCCCTTCGTCGAAGGGATCACCTGGGCCAAGGGCTTCGATCTCAAGACCGGCAAGCCGATGATCGTCGACGGCCAGCACCCGCCCAAGCCAAAGGACGGCGCCGAGAAGGGCGACTCGATCTTCGTCTCGCCCCCCTTCCTGGGCGGCACCAACTGGATGCCGATGAGCTACAGCCCGCAGACCGAACTGTTCTACATCCCGGCCAACCACTGGGCGATGGATTACTGGACCGAAAAGCTCACCTACAAGGCCGGCTCCGCCTATCTGGGACAGGGCTTCCGCATCAAGCGCCTGTTTGACGACCACGTCGGCACCCTGCGCGCGATGGACCCGAAGACCGGCAAGATCGTCTGGGAGCACAAGGAGAAATTCCCGCTTTGGGCCGGCACGCTGACCACCGCTGGCGGCCTGTTGATCACGGGCACCTCCGACGGCTACGTCAAGGCTTTTGACGCGAAAAACGGCAAGGAATTGTGGAAATTCCAGACCGGTTCCGGCGTGGTTTCGGTACCCATCACCTGGGAAATGGACGGCGAGCAGTACCTCGGCATCCAGTCCGGCTACGGCGGTGCCGTGCCCCTGTGGGGCGGCGACATGGCCGACCTGACCAAGCAGGTCACGCAAGGCGCCTCGATGTGGGTGTTCAAGCTGCCGAAGGCGCTGCAAGCCGCCAAGAAGTAAGCCGGACCGCCACACATCCCGCTATCAGGGGCCGTTCCCCCCTGATAGCGCGCTGCAAGGCAGGGCGGCGCCGGCTGGCATGGTGCCCGGCGCCGCCCTGGATGGCTGCAATCCAAGGACATGGCATGAAAATCCTGACTGTGCTCACCCTGTTGTCCCTGTGGATGCCGGTTGAAGCCGCTGAAAGCGAAGTCCCGCTGGTCATCAACGGTTGTGGAATCTGGCCGCACGCCCAGTGTCGTGGCGCCGACCTGCGCCACGCCAATCTCGCCGGGAAAAACCTGGCCGGTGCGGATTTTTCCGGCGCCCAGCTGGCGCGCGCCAACTTCACCGGGGCCAACCTGGCCGGCGCCAATTTTGATGGTGCCGACCTGACCGCCGCCCGGCTCAACAAGGCCACGGCCCCCACCGCAACCTTCCGCGGCGCCCGGCTGGTCGGCGCAGACCTCGAATTCGCCCGGCTGTTTCGCAGCGATTTCAGTGGCGCCGACCTGACCGGAGCCAACCTCGAAGCGGCCAAGGCCAACTTCGCCTGGTTCGAAGGTGCCCGCCTGAACAATGCCAACTTGCAGGAAGCCAAGCTGTTCACCGTGAACCTGCGCAACGCCGACCTGAGTGGCACCTACCGCCGCTTCACGGTCTTCCAGGAAGCGGATTTCGCCGGCTGCACGGCTTGCCCGACCGATTGGTGAAAGGCCAGACATCATGCTGCGAACCCTACTGCTGGCCCTTTCCCTTGGCACCCTCGTCACACCCGTTCTAGCCAGGGAAATCGCCGTGGCCCCGCAGGTCGACGCCAGCACGCTCCCCGCGTTGGGCCAAACCTGGCTGGAAGCCAACCCCTACCGCGAAACTCCGGCCGCAGCCGCAGCCCTCGACATCGGCCGCAGCGCCTACAACCAGAGCTGCGCCCGCTGTCACGGCGCCGACGCCAGTACCCACGCCGCACCAGCCCCGGACCTGCGCAACCTCAACCGCAGCTGCCGGCGCATCGAGGACCCGGCTCTGAAAGCCTGGTGCCTGCGCGACAACGATGCCTATTTCGCCCGAAGTGTGCGCCACGGCAAACTCATTGTCGGCGTTACCCACATGCCCGCTTGGGAAGCGGTCCTGGCGCAGGAGCTGGCCTGGGCCATTCAAATCTTCATTGAAGCCCAAGCCGCGGCAAAGCGGTGAGCCGGCCGGCAAGCTCGAGAAGCGCAATGTTGTTCCAGACCATCCGACGCCAGCCTCAAGCCGACACCTCCGGCCTGTGCCCCCCACCAGGGCTGGAACGGGGCAAGGACGGCGTGGCAAGCCGAAGCCGCGCCGCCGCCGCGGCCCGTCTCGGCAGTGCCCGCCTGTGTCGAGTGGCCCACGAAACAACGGCCCGGATGCCGGAGCAGACGGGCCGTTGGCTGCACGATGCACCTGCCCCGGCGAACCCGGGCAGGCCCATCAGCAGACGATCAGCGCTTGTGCAGCTTGAACACCCAGACGGAACCGCCCTGTTCGAGGTAGTTCACCCGCTTGGCGACGTCGCCGCCCCACAGCGGCACGGCGCCGCCCCAGCCGGTGGTCACGGCGAGCATCTGTTCGCCATCCTGTTCCCAGGTCACCGGGGGAGCGACGATGCCGGTGCCGGTCTGGAAGGACCACAGTTCCTTGCCGGTCTTGGCATCCACGCCCTTCAGGTAGCCTTCCGGGGTGCCGTAGAACACCAGGCCACCGGCGGTGGCGAGGACACCACCCCACAGCGGCGCGTAGTTCTTGTTTTCCCAGACGATCTTGCCGGTGGCCGGATCGACGGCGCGCAGCGCGCCGATGTAGTCCTCATGCAGCGCCTTGATCGTGAAGCCGGCGCCCAGGTAGGCCGCGCCCTTCTTGTAGGAGATCGGTTCGTTCCAGATGTCCATGCCCCATTCGTTGGCGGGGACGTAGAACAGCCCGGTCTGCTGGCTGTAGGCGATCTGCTGCTGGTTCTTGCCGCCGAGGAAGGACGGTGCGGAGAAGACGGACTGGCCCTTCTTGCCGTCGGCGCTGGCGCTCGGGTCGCCGGGGCGGTTGTCGTCGTTGTAGAGCGGACGGCCGGTGGCGAGGTCGATGCCCTTGGCCCAGGTGATCTGCTTGACGAAGGGGAAGGCGTTCAGCAGCTTGCCGTTGGTCCGGTCATTGACGAAGAAGAAGCCATTGCGGTCGGCCTTGCCGCCGGCCTTGATGATCTTCCCGGTCTTCGGATCCTTGAAGTCGAAGGAGACGAATTCGTTCACGCCGTCGAAGTCCCAGCCGTCGTGCGGGGTGTTCTGGTAGTGCCAGGCGATCTTGCCGGTGTCGGCGTCAATCGCGACGGTGGAGGAGGAGAACAGGTTGTCGCCGGGGCGCAGGTGGCTGTTCCACGGGGCGGGGTTGCCGGTGCCGGCGAAGATCAGGTTGGTTTCCGGATCGTAGGTGGCGCCGTTCCAGGTGGCGGCGCCACCGGTCTTCCACAGGTCGCCGGTCCAGGTGGCGTTGGTGGTGCCGGAGATGCCGTTTTCGCTGGCCTTGCCGTCCTTGTCGTAGGTGTAGCCCATGTGGCCTTCCACGGTCGGGCGGACCCACAGCTTCTTGCCGGTCCGCGGATCGCGGGCTTCGATACGACCGATGACGCCGAATTCACCGCCGGAAACGCCGGTAATCAGCTTGCCCTTGGCGATGATCGGCGCGGCGGAGGCGGAGTAGCCGGCGGCATAGTCGTCGATCTTGTCCTTCCAGACGACCTTGCCGGTGTCCTGGTTCAGCGCCACGATCTGGGCATCCAGCGTCGCGAAGATCACCAGGTTGTCGTACAGCGCGGCGCCGCGGTTGATCACGTCGCAGCAGGGCATGATGCCGTCGGGCAGACGGTGCTCGTACTTCCACAGCTTCTTGCCGGTCTTCGCGTCGATGGCGAACAGGCGGCTGTAAGAGCCGGTGACGAACATCTTGCCGTTGTGGATCACCGGCTGGGATTCCTGACCGCGCTGCTTTTCGCCGCCGAAGGACATCGACCAGGCGGGGACCAGATCCTTCACCGACTGGGTGTTGATCTGGGTCATCGGGCTGTAACGCTGGCCCTGGGTACCGAGACCGAAGCTGACCACGTCATTGGTCGTTTTGGCATCGTTGAGAATGTCGGCGTCGCTGACGACGGCCAGCGCCGGGGCAGCCTGGCAGGCCAGCGCCACGGCGAGGGCACAGACCAGATTGTGACGCCGGGGGAAATTGAAAATCGGCATGGAGTGTCTCCTTGGTTATCCATAAGGTCACCGGCCCGTCGCCCGTTCCGGGGCAAGGCAGGCCGGTGCATCCAGTCGGCGGACCCACCCTGTTCCCTGAATCGACCCGCTGACCGGGGGGCAAATCTGCAAGGCCTGTGCCATGGGCCGCGGCTGACGCCCGGCCGAGCCGCCGCCGCACACCGGCCCCGGCCCCGTTGCCCGCCTGCGCAAGCCCCGTCCGGGCGGCGCTGAACCGCCGCTGAACCGCCACTGCGCCATCGTTTTTTACCGCCTCGCCGGCACCCCCGAATCCCCCCGCCGTGACCGCCGCCGTCACCCCGCCGGGCCACGGAATCCCGCTGTTTGTGCGGGATTTCCGCGAGGCTCCCGCCGGAATGGCGCCGGATTCGGCCCGGACTTCCCCATGCCCGCGCCCGACGTTCCGCCCCGGATCGCCCGCCGTCTTTACGGCGTTCCGCCGCGCGGCACCGCGCCGCCCGCAAGCCGCTTCCGACCCCGCGCCGCCCCCGCGGCAGCCCAGGGGCGCCGCGCCGTCCGGGCCGGCGGCCACCCCGGCGCCGGCGGCGGGCGTACCGCGGCTGCTGCATTTGTTCGCACCTGCTCCAAAGTTGCGCAACCCGGCTGACGCAGCAGCGCGCCATTGCGCCCTTCCCCAGCCGTCAGCCCCGGATTTACCGCGCTTTACAAGGATTTCCCGTGCTTTCTCCCGCTGACGCACCCCTTTGGCACGGGGTTTGCGGACAGGACACAAAACCGTCACCAAGCGGAACCTGGAGTGAGACAACGATGAAATTTCCCTTGACCGCCGCCGCGCTGGCGCTGGCCGCACTGATGCCCGCCGGCCACGCCGCCGACTGGCAGGACAGCGGCGACCCGCTGGCCTCGGCCCGCTGGCGCGACATGCAGCAGCAGTTCCTCGCCGGACAGCCGGTGCTGTTCGACCCGCGGGTGGTGGTCAGCGCCCCGACGGTGGCGGAAGACCCGATGCAGGTGCCGGTGACCGTCGACGCCACGGCGCTGCCGCTGGTGGAAGAAGTCGTGGTCTTCGCCGACTTCAACCCC
The DNA here is from genome assembly GCA_041158545.1 of Pseudomonadota bacterium. Lineage (GTDB taxonomy): Bacteria > Pseudomonadota > Gammaproteobacteria > Burkholderiales > Rhodocyclaceae > JBEBBF01. Next base: position 6,461 of record JBEBBF010000411.1, read on the forward strand.
ATCGTCGAGATGCTGCGCTTTTACCCGCTGGCCGCCCGGCCCTACCTGGGTTTCCGGGTCAAGCTGCAGCAATCCACCCCGGTCCGCGCCGCGGTGCGGACCCGCGACGGCGTCTGGCATGTGGGCGGCACCTGGGTCCAGACCACGGGCGGCGGCTGCACCGCCCCGTCGGCCGCGGCCGCCTCGCCGGAATGGCAAAGCCGGCTCAACGAAGTCAGCGGTCGCCAATGGACCGCCGGCCCCAACGCCGGGCGGGTGCGGCTGCGCATCGTCCATCCGATGGACACCGGCCTGGTCGCCGGCATCCCCGCCTTCCACCTGGAAGACATCCAGTTCAGCGACAGCGACGGCCGCGCCCTGCTGCGGCTGCGCACCTTCGAGCCGGTCAGCGAAAACCCGGTGTTCACGCTGCAACGGGCCGACGGCAACGGCCCGCTGCAAATCAGCGGGCGGGACAACAACGGAAACCGGGTCGAAGCCCGGATCACGCCATGACCCGGCTGCCCGCCCAGCCCAGGCTGTGGCGCCGGCTGCGGCCGCTGCTGGCCCCGCTGCTGGCCCGTCTGCTTTCGCCGATATTGCCGCCGCTCGTCGCCCTGCTGCTGGCCGGGAACAGCCACGCCCAGGGCTTTGACTACCAGCTGGTGCCGGAACGGCTGGCCGCCGGCGTCCATGTCTTCATCGGCCAGCGGGAAGACTTCAACACCCGCAACGGCGGCAACATCGTCAACACCGCCTGCCTGATCGGCCGGGACGGGCTGATCGTCATCGACAGCGGCCCCTCCCGCCGCTACGGCGAACAGCTGCGCGCCGCCTGCGCCCGGCTGTCGCCGCTGCCGGTGCGGCTGGTGCTCAACAGCCATTTCCACCCGGATCACTTCCTCGGCAACCAGGCTTTCGCCGACAGCCCCATCGCCGCGCTGGCCGCCACCCGGGACGGCATCGCCCGCCAGGGCAACGCCTTCGCCGAAAACCTCTACCGGCTGTCCGGCGACTGGATGAGCGGCACCGAAGTCCACGCCCCCGACCGCAGTCTCAGCGCCGGCGAGCTGGAGGTCGCCGGGCGGCGGCTGCAGCTCTACGCGCTGCACGGCCACACCGACGCCGACCTGGCGATTTACGACCGGGACAGCGGCGTGCTGTTTGCCGGCGATCTGGTCTTCCACGAGCGGGCGCCGACCACGCCGCACGCCGCCCCGGCCGCCTGGCTGGCGGCGCTGGCGCAACTGGAAGCCCTGACCCGCCAGCCCGGCTTCACCGCCCTGGTGCCCGGCCACGGCCCGGTGGCCAGGGACGCCGGCCCGATCCGCCAGACCCGCGCCTGGCTGAACTGGCTGCAGACCCGGCTGGCGGAAGCCGCCCGCGCCGGCCTGGACATGAACGAAGTGCTGGCGCTGCCGCTGCCGGCGGAATTCGCCCGGCTGCCGCTGGCGCGGGAGGAATACCGCCGCTCGGTCAGCCACCTGTTCCCCGCCGCCGAGCGGGCCTTGCTGGAGGGCGGACGATGAATCCCCTGCTCGACCGCCGCTTCATGATCATGGTGCTGCTGTCCCTGCTGCTGCACAGCCTGCTGCTGGCGCTGATCAACCCGCCCTGGCGCAAGGCCATGGCCGAGCTGCCGCCGCTGATCGCGACGCTGCGCCTGGTCGTACCGGGCAGCACCGCGACCCAGTCCCGCCCGGCCAGCGCGCCGCTCCCGATTGCCGCCCCGCCCCGGTCCGCACCGCCACGACCGCAGGCGCCGCCCCCGGAGGCCCGGCCGTCCGCCACGCCCACACTGCCGAGACTGACGGCAGAGGCGTCTTCGGCCGGGCCGACCATCCCCGCCGCCGCAGCCGCCAGCGCCCCGGCGGCGGCAAGCTCCGCCGCAAGCCCGGCGCCGCAGGCGACCTCCCCGACGGCCGCCGCACCCGCCGCGGCATCGTCTCGCTCCGCCGCGGACGCCGCCGAAGCCCTGGCCGCCTACCGCCGCCGGCTGGGCGAACTGTTCGCCGGACAACAGGACTACCCGCGGCTCGCCGCGCTGCGCGGCTGGGAGGGGGAAGTCCGGCTGCGGCTGAAAGTCGCCCGCAAGGGCACGCTGCTCGACATCAGCCTGGACCGCTCCAGCGGCTTTGAGCTGCTCGACCGCAGCGCCCAGGCGCTGGTGGAAGCCCTGCCCGCACTCCCGCCGCTGCCGGACAGCATCGATCTCAACGAGATCCAGGTCGTCGTCCCGATTCACTACAAACTTAGAAAAACCACATGAAACCGCTTGCTTCCACCCTGGCCTGCGCGCTGCTGGCCAGCGGCCCGCTGCTGGCCGCCGAAACCGTCATCGAAACCCGCCCGGTGGACATCATCGGCACGCTGCCGCTGCCCGGCCTGGGCCAGGCGCGGGACCAGGTCCCCGCGGCGGTGAACCACCTGGACGCGGAACAGCTGGCCGACCCCGGCCGCCTGAGCCTGCCGGACAGCCTCAACCGCCATCTGGGCAGCGTTTATCTCAACGAAGTCCAGAACAATCCCTTCCAGCCGGACCTCAACTACCGGGGCTTCACCGCCTCGCCACTGCTGGGCACGCCGCAGGGGCTGTCGGTCTTTCTCGACGGCGTCCGGCTCAACCAGCCCTTCGGCGACGTGGTCAGCTGGGACTTGATCCCGCGTAACGCGCTGGCCGGCATGACCCTGATGCCCGGCTCCAACCCGCTGTTCGGGCTGAACACCCTGGGCGGCGCGCTGGCGCTGGAAACCAAGGACGGCTTCCGCCACCCCGGCAGCGCGGTGCAGGCGATCTACGGCCAGTACGGCCGGCGGGCGCTGGAGCTGGAACACGGCGGCCACAACGAAAACGGCCTCAACTGGTTCTTCGCCGGCCAGGCCTTTGCCGAAGAAGGCTGGCGCGATGCCTCGCCGACCCGGCTGGGCCAGGCTTTCGGCAAGCTGGGCTGGCGCGACAGCCGCAGCGAGCTGGCGCTGAGCCTGTCCCTGGCCCGCAGCGGCCTGACCGGCAACGGCCTGCAATCCGCCGAATTCCTGCAATCCTCGTACAGCAGCGTCTACACCAAGCCGGACGAGACCCATAACCGCAGCTTCCTGCTCAACCTCACCGGCAAGCACAGCCTGAACGACGCCTGGCAGCTTGCCGGCAACGCCTATTACCGCCGGATCAACACCCGGACCTTCAACGGCGACATCAACGAGGACAGCCTCGACCAGTCGGTCTATCAGCCCAGCGCCGCCGAGCGGGCTGCGCTGGCCGCCGCCGGCTATGCCGGCTTTCCGGTAGCCGGGGCCAACGCCGGCAACACGCCCTTCCCCTACTGGCGCTGTCTGGCCAACGTGCTGCTGCAGGATGAGCCGGCGGAGAAGTGCAACGGCCTGATCAACCGCAGCAGCACCCGCCAGGACAACTACGGCCTCGGCGGCCAGCTGACCCATTTCGGTCAGTTGCTGGGCGGCGACAACCAATTCACCGTCGGCGCCGCCTGGGACGCCAGCCGCATCCGCTTCAGCCAGAGCAGCCAGTACGGCTACCTCAACCCGGACCGCAGCATCACCCCGGTGGACGCCTACGCCGACGGCAGCCTGCTCGACGACAACGGCAACCCGATCGACAACCGGGTCGAGCTGCACGGGCGTAGCCGCACCTGGAGCGCCTACGCCAGCGACACCCTCAGCCTGCGGGACTTCTGGCACCTGACGCTGGCTGGCCGCTACAACCACACCCGCATCCGGAATCAGGACCAGCTCAACCCCGGTGGCGGCGCCGGCTCCCTCGACGGCGACCACCGCTTCGCCCGCTTCAACCCGGCCATCGGCCTCAGCCTCACCCCCAGCCGCGAACTCAGCGTCTACGCCGGCTACAACGAAGGCAGCCGCACCCCCACCGCCACCGAACTCGGCTGCGCCGACCCGGCCAATCCCTGCAAGCTGCCCAACGCGATGGCCGGCGACCCGCCGCTGAAGCAGGTGGTCACCCGGACCTGGGAAACCGGGCTGCGTGGCAAGATCGGCGGCGAAGGCCGCTGGCACGCCGGGCTGTTCCGCGCTGAAAACAAGGACGACATCCTGTTCGTCGCCGACAACATCAGCGGCTACGGCTACTTCCGCAACTTCGGCAAGACCCGCCGCCAGGGGGTGGAACTGAGCCTGGACCTGCCGTTCAAGGCCTTTGACCTGGAACTGAGCTACACCTATCTGGACGCCACCTACCAGAGCGAGGAAACGGTCAATGGCGCCGCCAACAGCAGCAGCGACGCCGCCAGCCCCGGCCTGGACGGCAACATCCTGATCCGCCCCGGCAACCGGATGCCCCTGCTGCCGCGGCACCTGTTCAAGGCGCATCTCGACTGGCAGGCCAGCGGCGCGCTGCGGCTGGGCATCGGCATGCAGGCCGCTTCGGACATCCTCGCCCGCGGCAACGAAAACGCCCAGCACCAGGCCGACGGCACCTACTTCCTCGGCGCCGGCAAGGCGCCGGGCTACGCGGTGTTCGACTTCAGCGGCCAGTACAAGGCCTCGCCGCAGCTGAGCTTCTTCACCCAGGTGAACAACCTGTTCGACCGCAAGTACGCCACCGCGGCGCAGCTGGGCGCCACCGGCTTCAGCAGCAGCGGCGGTTTCGTCGCCCGCCCGCTCCCGGCGGTCGGCGCCGACTTCCCGCTCCGCCACACCACCTTCTACGCCCCCGGCGCTCCGCGCAGCATCTGGGTCGGGGTCCGTTACGAGTTCGGCCGCTGAGACGGCCGCAGCACTGCTTCATCGCTTCACCCTGCACGTCACAACAACGATCCGAGACCACCATGCCCTTCACACTTCACCCCCTGCACGCCCCGGCGCGTCGCCCGCTGGCCCTGCTGCTGGCCGCCGCCTGGCCGGCCCTGTCGCCCGCCGCGGAAATCACCCTGGACACCGTCGCCGTCAGCGGCAGCCGGGTCGAGCACAACACCTTTGACCTGCCGGCGGCGCTGGATGTGGTCAGCGGCAACGGCCTCAGCCGCGACCAGGCCGGCGTCAACGCCTCGGAAGCCCTGGCCGGCGTCCCCGGCATCGTCGTGCTGAACCGGCAGAACTACGCCCAGGATCTGCAGATTTCCTCCCGCGGCTACGGCGCCCGCTCCGCCTTTGGCGTCCGCGGCATCCGCCTGATCGCCGACGGCATCCCGGCCAGCATGCCCGACGGCCAGGGCCAGGCCGCCAGCTTCAACCTCGACCGCGCCGAGCGGATCGAAGTGCTGCGCGGGCCGCTGTCAGCGATTTACGGCAACCACGCCGGCGGCGTGATCCAGGTCTTCACCCCGGACGGCCGCGGCGCCCCCAGCGTCGAAACGGGCGTCGCCGCCGGCAGCTACGCCAGCTGGAAAACCGACTTCGCCGCCCAGGGCGAGGCCGGCGGCATCGGCTACCTGCTCGATGCCTCCCGCTTCGACACCGACGGCTTCCGCTATCACAGCAGCGCCCGCCGCGACCAGCAGCTGGGCAAATTCACCTTCCAGCCCAGCGCCGACGGCAAGCTGACGCTGACCGCCTCCGGCTTCCAGCAAAAGGCCGACGACCCGCTGGGCCAGACCTGGGCCGGCGTCCAGACCGACCCGCGCAGCGTCGCCACCGCCGCCAACCAGTTCAACACCCGCAAGACCATCGACCAGACCCAGGGCGGGCTGAGCTACGAACACCGCTTCGGCGAGCACAGCCTGCTGGTCTCCGCCTACACCGGCCGCCGCAGCACGATCCAGTACCAGTCGATTCCGGTGGGCGTCCAGGCCAACCCCCGGCATTCCGGTGGCGTCATCGATTTCGACCGGGATTATTCCGGCCTCACCGGGCGCTGGACCGGCCGCTTCAACCTGGCCGGTGGCAAGCTGACCACCACCGCCGGCGTCGATTACGAACAATCCCGCGACAACCGCCGCGGCTACGAAAACTTCGTCGGCGCGACGCTGGGCGTCAAGGGCGCACTGCGCCGCCAGGAAACCGACAGCGTCAGCAGCTTCGACCAGTACGCCCAGGCCGAATGGCAAGGCCAGGACTGGACCTTCAGCGGCGGCCTGCGCCACAGCCGCATCGCCTTCAAGGTCAGCGACGCCTACCTCAGCAATGGCGACGACAGCGGCCGGGTCGAATACAGCAAGACCACCCCGACCATCGCCGCGCTGTACCGGCTGAGCCCGCTGACCAACTTCTACGCCAGCGCCGCCCGCGGCTTCGAAGCCCCGACCTTCAACGAACTGTTCTACTCCGGCACCGGCGGCACCTTCAGCTACGCCCTGAAGCCCGCGACCAGCCGCCATCTGGAAACCGGCCTCAAGCACTTCCTCAGCGAGCAACATCGCCTCGACCTGGCGCTGTACCAGATCAACACCAGCGACGAACTGGTCGTAGACAGCAGCACCGGCGGCCGCAGCAGCTTCCGCAATGTCGGCCAGACGCTGCGCCGCGGCGTCGAACTGGCACTGGACTCCCGCTGGACCCCGGCGCTGCAAAGCCGGGTCGCGCTGACCGTGCTGCAAGCCACCTACGACCAGGGCTTCACCACCACCGCCGGCAGCACCGTCCAGGCCGGCAACCGCCTGCCCGGCATCGCCGACCGCAACCTCTACGCCGAACTGCTGTGGCGCCACCCGAGCAACGGCTTCCACGCCGGCATCGAAGCCCTGGCCCGCAGCAAGGTCCAGGTCGAAGACACCAACCAGGCCCAGGCCGCCCCCGGCTACGCCATCGCCAACCTGCGCGCCGGCTACGAGAAACGCTACGGCCCCCTCACGCTGCGCGCCTTCGCCCGCCTCGACAACGTCTTCGACCGCAACTACATCGGCTCCGTCGTCGTCGGCGACAGCAACGGCCGCTATTACGAAGCCGCCCCCGGCCGCAACTGGCTGCTCGGCCTCAACGCCCGCTACAACTTCTGACCTTTTTCCCTGTTCTGGTCGCCTTTTCACCCGGCCCCGGCCGGGTGTTTTTTTGCCTGGGCGGGGCTACCATGCGGCCCTTTCCGCCTCGGGACACAGCGAACATGCACCTCGACCTCGACACCCTCGTCATCGGCGCCGGCGTCGTCGGGCTGGCTGTAGCGCGGGCGTTGCAGTTGGCGGGGCGGGAGGTGGTGCTGGTCGAGCGGGCGGAGCAGGTGGGCAGCGAGACCAGCGCGCGCAATTCCGAGGTGATCCATGCCGGGATTTATTACCCGCCCGGCTCGCTGAAGGCGCGGCTGTGCGTTGCCGGGAAGGCGCTGCTTTACGCCTACTGCGCCGAGCGGGGCATCGCCCACCGTCGGCTGGGCAAGCTGATCGTCGCCACTGAGGCCAACGAAGCCGCGGCGCTGGCCGGCTACCGGGCGCGGGCGGCGGCGAACGGCGTCACCGACCTGGAAAGCCTGGACGCCGCGGCCATCCGGGCGCTGGAGCCGGCGGTCCGCGCCGAGGCCGGCCTGTTTTCGCCGGGCACCGGCATCCTCGACAGCCACGCCTACCTGCAAAGCCTGCTGCACGACTTCGAGCGGGCCGGCGGCATCGTGCTGCGGCGCACGCCGGTGCTGTCCGGCGCGGCCGCGGCGCACGGGCTGACCTTCCAGCTGGGCGATGCGGAGGGCACCCGCGTCCGGGTCCGCCAGGCGATCAACGCCGCCGGGCTCTGGGCGCCGACGCTGGCGCAGGGCATCGCCGGCATCCGCCTTGATGCGATTCCCCGCC
>JBEBBF010000412.1:0-3026 GCA_041158545.1 Pseudomonadota bacterium
CTTCGTGCTGAACCAGCTCAACGAGCAAAAGCTCTACAACTGCGCCCGCAACCTGGAAATCGCCGTCTGGAAGCTATCCACGACCAAGGATGCGGGCGGCGAACTGCTGCTGCTGTCCAACGAGGCGGACAGCACCCAGCGCAATCTCTCGTTCGAGCGGGAATTCGGTCGCGTCATCGGCCTGCTCGATTTCATGGCGCGCATCGTCGCCGATACCAATGGGCGCAGTCTCAGCCGGTTTACCCAATCCCTGGCGACCGCCCTGTTCCTTCCTGTAGGTTTGTTGAAATGAAGTCTCTGGTTATCTTGATCTCCGGGCGTGGCAGCAACATGGAAGCCCTGTTGCGGGCGCAGGCGGCGGGAGCCCTGCCGGCGGCGCGGATTGCCGCGGTGATCAGCAATCGTCCGGACGCTGGCGGCTTGAAGACGGCGGCCGCCGCCGGCATCGCCACGGCGGTGGTCGATCACAAGGCCTACCCGGACCGGGAAAGCTTCGATACGGCGCTGGCCGCCTGCATCGACGGCTTTTGCCCGGATCTGGTGGTGCTGGCCGGGTTCATGCGCATCCTGACGCCGGGCTTTGTCCGCCACTACACCGGGCGGATGTTCAACATCCACCCCTCGCTGCTGCCATCCTTCCCCGGTCTGCACACCCACCGTCAGGCGCTGGAGGCCGGGGTGCGGCTGCATGGCTGCACGGTGCATTTCGTCACCGCCGAGCTGGACCATGGCCCGGTGGTGATCCAGGCCGCGGTGCCGGTGCTCGATAGCGACGACGAGGACAGCCTGGCGGCGCGGGTGCTGGCCCAGGAACACCGAATCTATCCCCAGGCCGTCGCCTGGTTCGTCGGCGGGCAGTTGCAGCTGGACGGCGGCCGGGTCCGGCTGCTGGCGCCGCAGGCGGCGGATGCCGCGCTGATCGCGCCGCAATAAGGCTGCCCCATGCCCCTGGCCCTGCTCTACGCGCTGGCGGCTTCGTTGTCGCTGCACGGCATCGCGCTGTTCGGCCCCGAGGTCACGCTGCCCCACGCCAGCGAAGTCCCGGTGCTGGAGGCGGAATTGCAGCCGCCCGCGGCCCCCGCCGCGCCGAGCGCGCCGCCGCGGCCGGCGAAGAAAAAGCCCGAGCCGAAAGTGAAGCGGGAAAGCCTCCCGCTGCCGGCCGTTGCCGAGGGCGAGCCGCTCGCCTCGCCCCAGACCGCCAGCCCGGAAACCGCGGCGCCTGTGGCTGAACCCGCCGTGCCGCCGCTGGCCGAGGCCGCCGCTGCAACCCCGGCGCCTGCCGCGCCGCCGCTGGCCGGGCCGGGCCTCAGCGGCAAGGGGCAGATCAGCTATGTGGTCTATCGCGGCGAACAGGGTTTCGAGATCGGCCGTTCCCGCCACGAATGGCAGATCGGCGACGGCGCCTACCGGCTTTATGCGCTGACCGAGACCAGCGGTCTGGTCGCCTTGCTGAAGTCGATCCGGGTCGAGCTGGAAAGCGAAGGCCGGCTGGGCGAATGGGGTCTGCAGCCGGAACGCTTCAGCGTCCGCCGCAACGGCAACAGCGGCGAAACCGCCCGCTTCGACTGGCAGCATGGCCAGGTGCGGCTGGGCGGCGATGGCGGCCCGCTGGCCACGGCGGAACCCGGCGCCCAGGACTTGCTGTCCTTCAATTACCAGTTTGCCTTCGTCGGCAGCCGCGCCCTGGACATGGGGGTGGCCACCGGCAAGAAATACGAGCGTTACCACTTCGAAGACCTCGGCAGCGAGGCGATTTCCACGCCGGCCGGGACTTTCCGTGCCCGGCACCTGCGCGCTGCTGCGGCCGGCACCGAACTCTGGCTGGCGGAAGACCCCGCCGGCCTGCCGCTGCGCATCATCCATACCGACAACAAAGGCGACCGCTACGAACAGGTGGTCACCACGCTGCAAACGGAATCAAAACCATGACCCGAGCTCCCCGTTTCACCCCCGCCCTGTTTGCCCACGCCGAAAAGGCGCTGGCGGAATTGCTGCATTTCGACCGTCCGGCGGATGCGGCGCTGTCGCATTACTTCCGGCTGAACCGGGAGCTGGGCCACGCCGACCGCGGCTTTGTCGCCGAATCGGTGTTTGCCGTGCTGCGGCACAAGCGCAGTCTGGAGGCGATTTGCGCCGGCCGGCGCGGACCGCGGCATCTGCTGCTGGCGGTGCTCCTGAAGGTGCGCGGCTGGTCGCTGGAGAATCTGCAGGGCGTGCTGCATGCGGCGGATCGGGAGTGGCTGGCGGCGATGGACGAGCTGAACTTCGTGACGCTGCCGCCGGCCGTGGCCTGCAATCTGCCGGACTGGCTGTATGAGCGGCTGCTGGCCGAATACGGCGAGGCGGAAACCCGGACGCTGGCGGCCGCGTTGCAACAGCCGGCGCCGCTCGACCTGCGGGTCAATCTGCTGAAGGCGGACCGGGACGCGGTGCTGGCGCAACTGGGCGAAGACGACATTGCCGCAACGCCCGGCCAGTGGGCGCCGACGGCGATCCGGCTGGCGGAAAAACCGGCGCTGTCCCGGCATCCGCTGTTCATCGACGGCAGCATCGAGGTCCAGGACGAGGGCAGCCAGCTGCTGGCCTGCCTGGTGGCGCCGAAGCGGGGCGAGATGGTCGCCGATTTCTGCGCCGGCGCCGGTGGCAAGACCTTGGCGCTGGGCGCGCTGATGCGCAATACCGGCCGGCTTTACGCCTTTGATGTCTCCGACAAGCGCCTGGCCAATCTGAAGCCGCGGCTGGCCCGCTCCGGGCTGTCCAACGTGCATCCGATCCGGATCGAGCACGAGCGCGACGCCCGGATCAAACGGCTGGCCGGGAAGATGGACCGGGTGCTGGTCGATGCACCCTGTTCCGGCCTGGGCACGCTGCGGCGCAACCCGGACCTGAAATGGCGGCAGAACGAGACGGGCATCGCCGAAATGGTCGCCAAGCAGCGGGCGATCCTCGACAGCGCCGCCCGGCTGGTCCGGCCCGGTGGTCGCCTGGTCTATGCGACCTGCAGCCTGCTGGCGGAAGAAAACCAC
>JBEBBF010000413.1:0-8986 GCA_041158545.1 Pseudomonadota bacterium
GCAGCCGACATCGATGCTGACGTCGCGACCGCAAGTCAGTTCGCCGCGGATGTCGATCCGGGCCGGATCAGCGAGGCGCACGCCTTGTTCGAGCAGTTGGCGCGCCAGATTTTTCTGGTGCTCCCGCTCCAGCTCGGCCAGTTGCACCTTGCTATTGACGCCCAGTACTTCCCATTCGGCGTCCGGCTGGGCGGTATGGACCGGCACGCCGGCGGCCACCGCACAGGCGACCACGTCGGTCAGGTAATACTCACCCTGGGCGTTCTGGTTGGAGAGCCCCGCCAGCCAGGCGCCGAGTTGCCCGGCGGGCAGCGCCATGATCCCGGTGTTCACTTCGCGGATCGCCTTTTCCTCGGCGCTGGCGTCCTTTTCCTCGACGATGCGGCAGACCCGGCCGGCAGCGTCGCGGACGATGCGGCCGTAGCCGGTGGGGTTGGCCATGTTCACCGTCAGGATCGCCAGCCCGTCACGTCCGGCCTGGAGCAGCCGCTTCAGCGTCGAGGCCCGGGTCAGCGGCACGTCACCGTAGAGCACCAGCACCTGCCCGGCGGCGGCCAGTTGCGGCAGCGCCTGCTGGACGGCGTGGCCGGTGCCCAGCTGCTGCGCCTGCTCGGCCCAGCTCAGGTCGGCGTCCGGCAGATGGGCGCGAACCACCTCGCCGCCGTGGCCATGGACCACCACCAGTTTCTGCGGCGCCAGTTGCCGGGCGGTATCCAGCACATGGCTGACCAGCGCCTTGCCGGCCACCGGGTGCAGCACCTTCGGCAAGTTGGAATACATGCGTTTGCCCTGGCCGGCGGCCAGAACCACGACTTGCAGGGGAGCACTCATCGTCGTCTCCAAATGAAGAGAGCGGCAGGGCGCCGCTCTCGGAAATGATCACGAAATGCCGGTGATCAACGGGGCAGGGTCGTGCTGCCCATCAGGAAGGCATCGACCTCGCGGGCGGCCTGGCGACCTTCGCGGATCGCCCACACCACCAGCGACTGGCCGCGGCGGACGTCACCGGCGGCATAGACGCCAGCGACGTTGGTACGGTAACAGCCTTCGCCGTCGGTCGTGGCCTTGGCATTGCTGCGCGCATCCTTTTCGACACCAAAGGCATCGAGCAGGCTGCCGACCGGGTTGGTGAAACCCATCGCCAGGAATGCGGCGTCGCAGGGCAGCTCGAATTCGGAGCCGGCCACTTCGTTCATCTTGCCGCCGGACCATTCGACGCGCACGGCCTTCAGCGCCTTGACCTTGCCGTTGCCGTCGCCGATGAAGGCCTTGGTCGCGACTGCGAATTCACGCACCGTGGCGCCTTCCTTGTGCGACGAGGAGGTGCGCATCTTCAGCGGCCAGTACGGCCACACCAGCGGCTTGTTTTCCTGCTCCGGCGGGGCCGGCATCAGTTCGAACTGGGTCACGGAAGCCGCGCCATGGCGGTAGCTGGTGCCCACGCAGTCGGAGCCGGTGTCGCCACCGCCGATCACGATGACGTGCTTGCCCTTGACGTTGATCGGGTTGGCGAGACCTTGCTGGACTTCCTTGTTCTGCGGAATCAGGAATTCCAGCGCGGCATACACGCCCTGCAGCTCGCGGCCGGGAACCGGCAGGTCGCGGGGGACTTCGGAGCCAGCGGCGAGGATCACCGCATCGAATTCCTTCTGCAGTTGTTCGGCGGACACCACTTCGCTGGCGTCGTTGTTGATGCCGGCCGGAATGGCCTTGTCACCGACGATCACCTTGGTCTTGAACACCACGCCCTCGGCTTCCATCTGCGCAACGCGGCGGTCGATCACCGACTTGTTCAGCTTGAAGTCGGGAATGCCGAAACCGAGCAGACCGCCGATCCGGCTGGACTTTTCGAACACGGTCACGTCGTGGCCGACGCGGGCCAACTGCTGGGCAGCGGCCATGCCCGCCGGGCCGGAGCCGACGATGGCGACCTTCTTGCCGGTCTTGCTGGCGGCCGGTTGCGGCACGACCCAGCCCATTTCCCAGCCCTTGTCGATGATCGCGTGTTCAATCGACTTGATGCCCACCGGCGCGGCGTTGATGCCCAGCGTACAGGCCGCTTCGCAGGGTGCCGGGCAGATGCGGCCGGTGAAGTCCGGGAAGTTGTTGGTGGAGTGCAGCACGTCCAGCGCCTGCTTCCAGTTGCCCTTGTAAACCAGGTCATTCCAGTCGGGAATGATGTTGTTCACCGGGCAACCGTTGTTGCAGAACGGGATGCCGCAGTCCATGCAGCGGGCACCCTGGGTCTTGGCCTGATCGTCCGGCAGGGTCTGGACGAATTCCTTGTAGTGCGTCAGGCGCTGTTCGACCGGTTCGTAGCCCTCTTCCAGGCGCTCGAACTCCATGACTCCAGTCGGCTTGCCCAGGATGCGGCCTCCTTCCGTGCAGCAGCGGCCAACTCGGTGAGCGCCCGCTTGTACTCATGCGGATAAACTTTGACGAATTTCTCGCGATAGGTCTCCCAATCGGCGAGAACCTTCTTGGCGATCTGGCTGCCGGTGTATTCGGCGTGGCGGGTCACCAGCTCCTTGAGCTGGGTTTCGTCAGCCATGTCCCGGTGCATCGGTTCGCTGGTGGATTGGCGGCCGGCCGGCAGCACCTTTTCCAGGGCGACCTGGGCCAGGTTGCAGCGGTTCTTGAAGCTGCCGTCTTCGTCCAGCACGTAGGCCACACCACCGGACATCCCGGCGGCGAAGTTACGGCCGGTCATGCCCAGCACCACGACGGTGCCACCGGTCATGTATTCGCAGCCATGGTCGCCCACGCCTTCCACCACCGCAGTCGCACCGGAGTTGCGGACGCAGAAGCGTTCGCCGCCGACACCGGCGAAGAAGGCTTCGCCTTCCGTGGCGCCGTACATCACGGTGTTGCCGACGATGATGTTCTGCTGGGTGTCACCGCGGAAGTCGGCACTCGGCTTGATGATGATCCGGCCACCGGACAGACCCTTGCCGACGTAGTCATTGCCTTCGCCGGTCAGATCCAGCGTCACGCCCTTGGCCAGGAAGGCACCAAAGGCCTGGCCGGCGGTGCCGGTCAGGGAGACGTGGATGGTGTCGGCGGGCAGACCGGCGTGACCGTAGATACGGGCCACTTCGCCGGACAGCATCGTGCCGCAGGTGCGGTTGACGTTGATGATCGTGGTTTCGATCTGGACCTTCTGACCCTTTTCCAGCGCCGGGCGGGCTTGCTCGATCAGCTTGTGGTCGAGGGCCTTTTCCAGACCGTGGTCCTGGAATTCGGTGTGCAGACGGGGAACGTCGGCGGGCACGGCAGGCTGGTAGAAGATCTTGGAGAAATCCAGACCCTTGGCCTTCCAGTGTTCGATGCCGGCGCGCATGTCGAGCAGGTCGGCGCGGCCGATCAGGTCGTCAAACTTGCGGATTCCCAGCTGGGCCATGATTTCGCGGACTTCTTCGGCAACGAAGAAGAAGTAGTTGACCACGTGCTCCGGCTGGCCGGAGAAGCGCTTGCGCAGCTCCGGATCCTGGGTGGCGACGCCAACCGGGCAGGTGTTCAGGTGGCACTTGCGCATCATGATGCAGCCTTCGACGACCAGCGGTGCGGTCGCGAAGCCGAATTCATCGGCGCCGAGCAGCGCACCGACGACGACGTCGCGGCCGGTCTTCATCTGGCCATCGACCTGGACGCGGATGCGGGAACGCAGGCGGTTCAGCACCAGGGTCTGCTGGGTTTCGGACAGGCCGAGTTCCCAGGGGGTGCCCGCGTGCTTGATCGAGGAGACCGGGGATGCGCCGGTGCCGCCGTCGAAACCGGCGATCACGACGTGGTCAGCCTTGGCCTTGGCCACGCCAGCCGCCACGGTGCCGACACCGACTTCCGACACCAGCTTCACGGAGATGGAGGCGCGGGAATTGGCGTTCTTCAGGTCGTGGATCAGCTGGGCCAGATCTTCAATCGAGTAGATGTCGTGGTGCGGCGGCGGGGAGATCAGCGTCACCCCCGGCACCGAGTGGCGCAGTTTGCCGATGTATTCGGACACCTTGGTGCCGGGCAGCTGACCGCCTTCACCGGGCTTGGCGCCCTGGGCCATCTTGATCTGGATCTGGTCGGCGTTGACCAAGTATTCGGTGGTCACGCCAAAGCGGCCGGAGGCGACCTGCTTGATCGCGGAGCGCAGGGAGTCGCCTTCCTTGAAGGTGTAATCCCGCTCGATCCGCGAGGCGCCGACGATTTCGGACAGGGTCTGGCCGGCCTTGAGCGGCTGGAAGCGCTTGGCGTCTTCGCCCCCTTCGCCGGTGTTGGACTTGCCGCCGATGCGGTTCATCGCCACGGCCAGCGTGGTGTGGGCTTCGGTGGAGATCGAACCCAGGGACATCGCGCCGGTGGCGAAGCGCTTGACGATTTCCTTGGCGGATTCGACTTCTTCCAGCGGCACGGAGCTGGCCGCCGGCTTGAATTCGAACAGGCCGCGCAGCGTCAGGTGGCGCTTGCTCTGATCGTTGATCAGCTTGGCGTAGTCCTTGTAGGTCTCGTACTTGCCGGAGCGGGTGGCGTGCTGCAGCTTGGCAATCGAGTCCGGGGTCCACATGTGTTCTTCACCGCGGATACGGAAGGCGTATTCGCCGCCGGCGTCGAGCATCGTCGCCAGCACCGGGTCGGCGGAGAAGGCTTCGTTGTGCAGCCGGATGGATTCTTCGGCGACTTCGAAGATGCCGATGCCTTCGACGTTGGACGGCGTGCCGGTGAAGTACTTCTCGATGAAGTCCTTCTTCAGGCCGATGGCTTCGAAGATCTGGGCGCCGGTGTAGGACATGTAGGTCGAAATGCCCATCTTGGACATGACCTTGCACAGGCCCTTGCCGATGGCCTTGATGAAGTTCTTGGTGAACTTCTCGGCTTTTTCGGCATCGCCCTTGGCCAGGGCTTCGATGGTTTCCAGCGCCAGGTAGGGATGCACGGCTTCAGCGCCATAACCACCCAGCAGCGCGAAGTGATGGACTTCGCGGGCGGAGCCGGTTTCAACGACCAGGCCGGTGCTGGTGCGCAGGCCCTTCTTGACCAGATGCTGATGAATCGTCGAGGTGGCCAGCAGCGCCGGGATCGCGACGTTGTCGGCATCCACCTTGCGGTCGGAGACGATCAGGATGTTGGCGCCGGAACGCACGGCATCTTCCGCGTCGGCAGCCAAAGAGGCCAGACGGGCTTCGATGCCTTCCTTGCCCCACTTCACCGGATAGCAGATGTCCAGTTCGAAGGAGCGGAACTTGCCGGAGGTGTATTGCTCGATGTTGCGCAGCTTCTCGATGTCGGAGAAGGACAGCACCGGCTGGGCGACTTCGAGGCGGATCGGCGGGTTGATGTCGTTGGTGTTCAGCAGGTTCGGCTTCGGGCCGATGAAGGACACCAGGGACATGACCAGTTCTTCGCGGATCGGGTCGATCGGCGGGTTGGTCACCTGGGCAAACAGCTGCTTGAAGTAGGTGTAGAGCGTCTTGTTCTTGGCGGAGAGCACCGGCAGCGCGCTGTCGGTCCCCATCGAACCGGTCGGCTCTTCGCCGTTCTGCACCATCGGCTCCAGGATGACCTTGATGTCTTCCTGGGTGTAGCCAAAGGCCTGTTGCCGATCCAGCACGCTGGCGCCGGCTTCGACTTCGGCCTTTTCGCCGGAGCAGGGCACTTCGTCCAGCTTGATGCGGATCTTCTCGATCCACTCGCGGTAGGGCTTGGCGTTGGCCAGGGAGTTCTTCAGCTCCTGGTCGTCGATGATCCGGCCCTGTTCCATGTCGATCAGGAACATCTTGCCCGGCTGCAGACGCCACTTCTTGACGATCTTCTTTTCCGGAATCGGCAGCACGCCGGATTCGGAAGCCATGACGACCATGTCGTCGTCGGTCACCAGGTAGCGGGCGGGACGCAGGCCGTTACGGTCCAGCGTGGCGCCGATCTGGCGGCCGTCGGTGAAAGCCACGGCGGCGGGGCCGTCCCACGGCTCCATCATCGCGGCGTGGTATTCGTAGAAGGCGCGACGGTTTTCGTCCATCAGCGTGTGCTTTTCCCAGGCTTCCGGGATCATCAGCATCACGGCGTGGGCCAGGGAGTAGCCGCCGCCCATCACCAGCAGTTCGAGGGCGTTGTCGAAGGAGGCGGAGTCGGACTGGCCGGGGTAGTGCAGCGGCCAGACCTTGTCGAGATCCTTGCCGAGGATGGGCGAGGAAATCGCCTGTTCCCGGGCCTTGAACCAGTTCACGTTGCCGCGGACGGTGTTGATTTCACCGTTGTGGGCGATGTAGCGGAACGGATGCGCCAGATCCCAGGTCGGGAAGGTGTTCGTGGAGAAACGCTGGTGTACCAGGGCCAGCGCCGACAGGGTGCGCTTGTCCTGCAGGTCGAGGTAATACACGCCGACCTGGTCGGCCAGCAGCAGACCCTTGTAATTGACGGTGCGTGCCGAGAAGGACGGCACATAGAATTCCTGGCCGTGCTTGAGCTTCAGCGACTTGATCGCATTGGCGGCGCGACGGCGGATGATGTACAGCTTGCGCTCCAGCGCGTCGGTCACGAAGACATCGGGGCCGCGGCCGACGAAGATCTGGCGGATCACCGGCTCCTTGGCCCTCACCGTCGGCGACATCGGCATGTCGCGATTGACCGGCACGTCACGCCAGCCCAGCACGACCTGACCTTCGGCCTTGACGGAGCGCTCGATTTCTTCGACGCAGGCGTGGCGGGAGGCGCCTTCCTGGGGCAGGAACACCATGCCGACGCCGTATTCGCCAGCGGGCGGCAGTTCGACGCCCTGCTTGGCCATTTCTTCGCGATAGAACTGATCCGGAATCTGGATCAGGATACCGGCACCGTCGCCCTGCAGCGGGTCAGCCCCGACAGCGCCACGGTGATCGATGTTCTTCAGGATCAACAAACCCTGCTCGATGATACTGTGGCTCTTCTGGCCCTTGACGTGAGCAACAAAGCCCACACCGCAAGCATCGTGCTCGTTGGCGGGATCGTACAAACCCTGCCGCTCAGGTACTGCCGGTTCCATCACGCGTTTTCCTTATCAATCGAGTATCAGGACGTCAAAAAGCCGGCTGGCGCCGGCTGATCCAATTTTGAGGCGGTCGAGGACTATACCCCCAAAACCCTCACGATTCAAGATGTTGCGCCGCACCAGGCGGGTGCCTGCGGCGCCCCTTTCATGTGCAGCGAGCCAGGATCGCCGCGGTGATTTCTTCCTGCGGCGCTGCATCGGTGACCACCGCCCGGCCTATCGCCTGCAGCAGCACCAGACGCAGCTTGCCATCCATCACCTTCTTGTCGTGCTGCATCAGCTCCAGATACCGATCCACACCGAGATCCGGGGCCCGGACCGGCAAACCGGCCAGCAGGAACAGGGCTTCAATCCGCTTCACGTCCGCCGGAGTCAGCCAACCCAGACGGCACGAGAGTTCTGCAGCAATCAACGTGCCAGCAGCCACCGCCTCGCCGTGCAGCCACTCGCCGTAGCCCATGCCCGTCTCAACCGCGTGGCCAAAGGTGTGACCGAGGTTGAGCAGCGCCCTTTCCCCGGCTTCCCGCTCGTCCGCAGCGACGACTTCGGCCTTGTGGGCGCAAGAGCGCTGGATCGCAGCGATCAAGGCTTCCGGGTCGCGCGCCAGCAGCGCGGGCATGTTGCTTTCCAGCCAGCTGAAAAATGCTGCATCGCGGATCAGGCCGTACTTGATCACCTCGGCGATCCCCGCCTTCAACTCTCGATCCGGCAGGGTGTTCAAGGTTTCGATGTCAGCCAGCACCAGCTTGGGCTGGTAGAAGGCACCGACCATGTTCTTGCCGAGCGGATGGTTGATCGCGGTCTTGCCGCCGACCGAGGAATCGACCTGCGACAGCAGCGTCGTCGGCACCTGGATGAAGGGCATGCCCCGCTGGTAACAGGCGGCGGCAAAACCGCCCATGTCTCCGATCACGCCGCCCCCCAGGGCCACCAGCGTGGTGTTGCGTTCGCAACGCTGGCTGAGCAGCGCATCAAAGATCAGATTGAGGGTCTGCCAGTCCTTGAACTGCTCGCCGTCGGGCAGGATCACCGCGGTGCTGGCCACGCCCGCTGCAGTCAGGCTGGCCTGGATTCGGGCCAGGTAGAGCGGCGCCACGGTTTCATTGCTGACCACCAGGGCTTTTTTCTGCTTGAAATGCGGCTTCAGCAACTCCGGCTGATCCAGCAGCCCGGCTCCGATATGGATGGGGTAAGCCCGGTCTTCCAGGGCAACGGTCAGCGTTTGCATCGACGGAGGAATTCCTTGTAGAGGTATTGGGTGATGCCTGCCGGCGCCAGTCGCCCGCCTTCCACCACCAGATCGGCGATCTCCCGATAGAAGGGATCACGCTGGGTGTGCAGGTTTTCCAGGCGCTCAAGGGGATTTTCGACCTGCAGCAGCGGCCGGTTGCGGTCATGCCGGGTCCGTTCGTAGAGCAGGAGCGGCGGCACGTTGAGGTAGACGACCCAGCCGGATTCACCAAGACGCTGGCGGTTTTCCGGCCTGAGGACGACACCACCGCCGGTGGCCACGACCAGGCCACTTTCCTGGCTCAGTTCGTCGATGACCTGAATTTCCCGCCGGCGAAAGCCTTCTTCCCCTTCGATTTCGAAGATGGTCGGGATCCGCACACCGGTGCGGGCTTCGATTTCATGATCCGAATCCAGGAAAGGACGACCGAGACGCCGGGCCAGTTGTCGACCGACGGTGGTTTTACCGGCTCCCATCAGGCCGATCAGGTAGATGTTCTGGTTTTGTTTCACGGCCGGCATTGTACAGAAAGCAGCTCTTCTACAAAAAAGGCCGGAAATCCGGCCTTTTTTGCTTGCTGCGGTGACAGACTCACTTCAGCGTCAGCGATTCGGAAATCACCCGCGGGGTGATGAACACCAGCATTTCGTGCTTGTTGTGCTGCTTTTCCTGGTAGCGGAACAGGGCGCCGATCAGCGGCAGATCGCCGAGGAAAGGCACCCGCTCGGTATTCGCCCGATCTT
>JBEBBF010000414.1:0-9834 GCA_041158545.1 Pseudomonadota bacterium
AACCTCAACGCCGACATCGCGCTGTACCGGCTGGCGCGGGGCTGATCAGGCCGCCAGCACCCAGTCGTCCTCCAGCCGCAGCACCCCGGCCCGCGCCAGCTCCGCCGTCAGCCAGTCGGCCAGCGCGCCGGGGGGCAGGCCGAGGAAACGCTGATTGACCTCGGCGACAAAGCTCAGCCCCTGCAGATGCGCCGCCAGCGTAGCCCGCGGCAGCCGGCGCTTTTCCAGCAGGTGAAAGACGAAGATGACCTTCAGCGCCAGCCGCGCCAGCCGCTCCGGCGCGCCGCTGAGGTAATCCAGCCGGGCGTAGGCCCGCTGCAGGGCCGCATCGACATCGGCAAACGCCGCGCCGTGGCCGGGCACCACCGTCCGGAGCGGCAGCCGGGCCAGCAGGTCCAGCGTCGCCCGCGTCGCGGCAAAACCCCCAGGTTCCGCGATCAGCTCCGGAAAAACCACGCCGAAACCATCCTGCCACAGCGCATCGCCGGAAAGCAGCAGGCCGGATTCCGGCTGGAAATACGCCACCGCTTCCATGTCGTGCCCCGGCACCGCCAGCACCTGCCATTCCCGCTCGGCGAAAACCGGCCTGTCGCCGGGCATCACCGCGCCATCGTGACGAAACGGCGCCGCCTGCTGCCCCAGCGGTGCCAGCAGCAAGGCCGACTCGTCCCAGGCCGTGACCCGCTCCGCGTGGCCGGCGGGGATGTGAATCTCGCAACCATGCCGCGCCTGCAGCGCCGCGTTGCCACCCATGTGGTCGGAATGGACATGGGTGTTGTACAGCCGGGTCAGTCGGCGCCCGGCTAGGGCGTGCTCGACCAGCGCCAGCGTCTGCGCCGCATGGGTGACGTAACCGCTGTCGATCAGCGTCGCCTCGCCGCCATCGAAAGCCAGAATGCAGTTGGCCGACAGCCAGCCCCGCTCCAGCACCTGGATTTCCGCCGGCAGCTGCGGCGCGCTCATGCCGGGCTGTCCGGATCGGCGCCGGCGCCAGGCAGCGGCGGCATCGGCATTTCCCTCACGACCGTCACCAGCGGCGGCGGCCCCAGCGGTGGCCGTCCGCAACCCAGGCAATAGCCGGAATCCGGGTCGGCCATGCAGATGCCGACGCAAACAAACTGCTCATCCTCTTGCTCCATCCTCAGCCTTTCATGGGAAACATTTGCACACAACTCCGGCCCCCGCGTTAATACCTGACTTACAGCCGGAGTATTCAATAGACCCCGTGGCAGGCAAACAAATTCCACGCCTGCAAAGCCAGGAGATGATCATGAAAACCGCGAAAACCCTACTCAGCACCCTGTTCCTCAGCGCTGGCCTCGCCGCCGCACTGCCGGCCCTGGCCTTCCAAGGCGATTGTGGTCCCGGCGGCCCCGGAGCCGGTGGCCCCGGCATGATGGGCATGGAAGGCCGCGGCGGCGACATGCGCGAACGGATGCAGGAACGCATGACGGCGCATCGTCAGAAAGTCCACGACGCACTGAAGCTGACTCCGGACCAGGAAACCGCCTGGAAGAAGTACAGCGAAACCATGCAGCCCCCCGCCGCCAGCGAACGCCCCAGCCCGGAAGCCTGGGCCAAGCTGAGCACCCCGGAACGGGCGGAAAAGATGCTTGAACTCAGCAAGAAAAATCAGGAACGCATGACCGCCCACGTCGCCGCGCTCAAGACCTTCTACGCCACGCTGACCCCGGAACAGCAAAAGACCTTCGAGGAACAGCACGCCATGGGCAACAAACCCCGTCGCCCGCAAGGCGGCCCCGGCCAAGGCCCGAACGGCGCTCCCGGCAACCCCGGCGGCCCCGGCGCCCCGGGCGGGAAATGAGCCTGAGCAAGTTGTAATACAGAAATGACGAAGGGGCCGCAAGGCCCCTTCGTCATGCTGGCTGCTGGAACGGATCAATACCCGGTCGGCAGGCTGCCCTTTCGCATCATGCTGCGAATCTGCTTGTCGAGAGGCAGGGCGTAGTCATAGGCGGCGAGAATCTTGCTGTTCGCTGGATTGACCACTTTCAGACTGACATAGATGAACGAAAGGCTTTCGGCATAGGTGCCGATGATGACCGCCTGGGCCTTGTGGGCCAAGGCCATTTCCTTGATTTCCCGCGTCAGCAGGAATTCGCCTTCGTTCCGCTTCACGAAGATGCCATTGCGTATCTTCAGTTCGACCACATCCTGCCCCAGCTGTGCCATCCGGGAGGTGATCTGTTCGGAAATCAGCCGGCCCAGGGTCGAGGATTGTTCCAGCTGGTCAATGTTGACCACGGTGGCAACGATGAACGGAGCGGAAACGCTGGCGCTGTTGCTGGCGTGGCTGGGAAGGGCGTAGCGCTTCAGCAGTTCATCCACGGCCTGGTAATTCACGGCGGTGAAGGTGTTGTTCTGCGCCTGTTCGTAAGTCGGTTCCGGTCCCTGGTTGACCGATTTGGGCGTGGTTTCGCAGGCGCTCAAGCCCAAAGCAGCAGCCAGGATGGCCAGGGTCAGCGTGCGCATGGCTTACCTCCGCAATCTTCGCCGCTGAGCTTCAGGATGACGCCGCCCTGGGCGGGGCGATTCCAGTACAGATTGGCTTCGTTGTCCTTGGTGTAATAGATATTGCTGCGGCGGGCGACGATCTGGTGGTTGTCGGTGACCGAGGCGGTCAGCAGGATCTCGGATTGGGGAATCTCGCCGTTGGCAAAACGACCGCGACCCATCTGCTCATTGACCAGCCAGCTGAGACTCTCCAGACCGGCGATCACGGGCAGCAGCTTCACGCCCGCTGAAACCGCTGCGGAGTCGCTGATCTTGCGCTCGGCGCTGAGCCCGCCAATCGCCGCGACCCCAACCGCCAGTGCGGTAGCCGAGCCGTAGAAATAGGTGTTTTCGGCGCGGTCGCGGCTGAATTTGTAGATCGAATAGCGGACATCCACCGTCAGGGCATTCTTGGTATCGGTGCTGACCGGCACGCCACGCTGCACCAGCGCAGTGATCAACAGTTCGCGGAAGCCTTCGACGAAAGCCTGTTCGCCACCCGGCTGCGGGATGTGGAGGCTGCGGGAGCCGAGTTTGCCCTGCAAGTCGGCGATCAGGTCATTGGCGAAATGATCGGCGATCAACTGCCAGTGATGCGCGGCCTGAAGCTTGAGCTGATTGCTGTTTTCAAAGCGGGTGGCCGCGGGTGCGTCGGCATAGCGCGGTGTTGAGCCACAGCCGATCAAGAGTCCCGCCAGCGCAAGGGCCAGACCGGTACGCGTAAAGGTGTTCAAAATGTTCTCCCCGATGGATGGGCATGGCTTTGTTGCCACGTCCGGCAAATGCTACGCGCGGGATACTATGAACAACTCATCCCAGGGTCAAGGCTGAATGTTGCCTGACTATGTCGGGCGAGCCTGGGGATGATGACGGGGCGTTTACCCGCTCAACCCGAAAAATTCCCGGATTTTCTGGCCGATGGCGGCGGAGCCGGGGGTGCGGGTGAGGTCGGGGGGGCGGTGGGCGAGGTGGACTTGTTCCAGCGCGGCGAATTGTTGCAGCCGGCGTTCGAGGATGGCGGACATCTGGTCGGCCAGTTCCGGGCGGTTTTCGATGATGTGGCGGAAGGCTTCCTTGTCCAGGCGGTAGGCTTCGACGTCACAGATGGCGACGACGGTGGCGCGGCGCGGGGCGCCGGTCATCAGGCCGATTTCGCCGAAGACGTCGCCGGGGCCGCGTTTTTCCAGCAGCCGGCGCTCGCCGCCGTCCGGGGGCTGCCACCAGGCTTCGACTTCGCCGCTGACGATGATGTAAAGCCAGTGGGCGATGGCGCCCTGGCGGGTCAGGATGTCGCCGCGGGCGAAGGGGGCGTGGATCAGGCGCTGCGCCAGGTCGGCCTGTTCGTCCGCGGAGAGCCGGGCAAACAGCTCGATCCGGGCGATGGCCTGCTGGCGGCGTTCCAGCTCCCGCTGCCGGACTTCCTTGCGGTGGCCGGCGCCTTCCTGGACCAGGTGGATGGTCTGGTCCTCGGTGGCGAGGCGGATGCCTTCCCGTTGCAGCGTCGCGAGGATGTGGCGGCGGACTTCGGAATCGGTGGGGTCGTCCAGCCGCGGGTCGAGCAGCCAGTAGCGTAGTTCGTAATGGGCGTAGCCGTTGCCAAAGGCCATCAGCAGGCAGAGCGGCGCCGGTTCGGCGGCGACCAGGGCGATGGTGGCGCTGCGGATGTCCTGCTCGACGGCCTGGATCACCCGCGCCGGCTGGACGGCCAGATCGACATTGAAGGCGAGGGTGCGCCGCCAGGCCGGGGCCGGCATGTGCTTGTCGCAGAGGATGGCGTAGCGGCCCTTCAACAGCTGGCTGTTGGGGACGATCAGCTTTTCGCCGTTGCGGGTGCGCAGCGCGGTGTAGCGCCACTGGATGTCGGTGACTTGCCCGGAAATGTCGTCGAGCTTGATCCAGTCGCCGATTTCCAGCGAGTTGTCCATCTGCAGCGCCAGGCCGCCGAGCAGGTTGCCCAGGGTGTCCTGCATGGAGATCGCCAGGATGGCGGTGATGACCGCCGAGGTCGTGACCAGATGTCCGAGTTCCACCCCGGCCAGATTCAGCCGGATGAAGCCCCAGCCGATGTAACCGATGATCACCAGGATGTCGGCGAGGATGCCGGAGACGGTGATGCCCAGCCGCGGCAGTGCGACGTTGAACAGCGCCAGCCCGAGGAAGCGCAGCACCGCCAGCCCCTCGCCGAAGATCGTCAGCTCCCGGAGGCCGCGGGCGGCGATCGGGGTGTGGGCGGCGAGCAGGCCGGCGCCGAGGTCGCCCAGCGCGCAGGCCAGGAAAAAGACGCTGGTGTTGATCAGCGAGCGGCGCAGCGTGCGCAGGGGTTGGGCAATCAGCGCCAGCAGGCCGCAGACCAGCCCGGTGCAGTAAGGCAGCTCGCTGCTGAACAGCGGCAGGGCGGTGCTCATGGCGTTTCCGGCAGGAAGGCGCGGAAGCTGTCCGGCAGCGGCGCGTGCAGCAGCGAGCGCTGGGTGAACAGGAAGCGGCCGTCGCAAATGAAGCCCAGTTCCCCCCAGTCCAGCGTGTTGAGCGCGGCGCAGAAGGCCGCGAGGTCGAGGTCGGTGCGCTTCGGGAAAATGCCCATCACCGCGCCGTCGAAGTGGGTGCAGGGGTGTAGGAAAAAGGCCTGGGCCTGGCGGGTCTTGGTGTTCACATAAACCCGCGGCGCCGTGCTCTGCGGGTAGCCGCGGCCCCAGTGCCACCAGTTGCGCTCGTCAAAGTGCTGGACCCGGCGGGCCAGCAGCCGGGCCTTGTGCGGCAGCAGGCAGTCGGGGGCGGGCTGGTCCGGGTCGCACCAGATCATCCGCCGGGTTGCCCCGGTCTTCACCGTTTCCGAGCAGACGAAATCCCGGTTGCCGTCGCTGTCGCTGCGGTAGATGTCGTCGGCGCCGGAGACCGCGCCTACCTTGACCTCGGCGAGGTCGCCCAGCCGCAGCGGGTAATGCCCGCGCAGGAACAGCAGATGGCCGCCGCATTCGACGCAATCCCGTTCTTCCCAGGCCGGCGCCGCCAGCTGTGCGGCCCACTGGTTGCCGTAGCCGATTTCCGCATAGCGCAGGTTCCGCGCTTCCCGGTCCTTTTCAAAGCGCCAGATCAGGCAGTTGGGCACCGCATCGGGGAAAACCTTGGCGTCGCCCAGCTCGATCACGTCGGTGAAGGCGCCCTGTTGCAGCAGCCAGGGATTCAGCTTGATGCTGGCGGTGGCCTTGAGGAAATCCCGCGGGGTGATGAAGATCAGCTCGCCGCCGGGGGCCAGCTGGCGCACCGCCTTTTCGATGAAGAACAGGTAAAGGTTGGAGCGAGCGTCAAACAGCCGGCTCTTCAGCCGGGCGCGGGTGGCGGGGAGGATGTCCTGGTAGCGGACATAGGGCGGGTTGCCGATGATCGTCGCGAAACGTTCCGACGCCGGATAGGCGAAAAAATCGCCGATCCAGGCTCCGGCCGGCGCCTGGGCGCTGTCCAGTTCCACCGCAACGCAGCCGGGCAGGTGCCGGGAAAAGGCGCCGTCGCCGCAGGCCGGCTCCAGCACCCGGCCGCTGTTGCGCCGTAGCGCCAGCATCGCCTGGACGACGGTGTCCGGGGTGAACACCTGGCCAAGTTGGGCAACATCCGGAGCGAGCAGAGCGGTCATGGCGGGCGAGGGCGGGGCAGGAAAGTCGGCTAGCCTGCCAGACAAGCGGCGGCGGCGGCAAGCCCGGAGTGAATGGCCGGCGCCGGCGCCAGGCGGCAGGGCGGGCAAGTCCCTGATTTTCCGGCGGACAGCGGCGGTTCAGCGGGTAAAATGCGCGCTTTCGCCGGCCGGGGCCGGTTTCATACGGAACAGGAAATTGACGTGTTAGTCGCCGCCAACATCACCATGCAATTCGGGGCCAAGCCCCTGTTTGAAAACGTCAACGTCAAATTCGGCGAGGGCTATCGCTACGGCCTGATCGGCGCCAACGGCGCCGGCAAGTCCACCTTCATGAAGATCCTCTCCGGGGTGCTGGAGTCCAGCGCCGGCAATGTCTCCAAGGACGTCAATGAGCGGATGTCCTACCTGCGCCAGGATCAGTTCGCCTACGAGGACGTCCGGGTACTCGACGTGGTGATGATGGGCCATGAGGCAATGTGGGACTGCATGCAGGAACGGGACGCGATCTACGCCAACCCGGAAGCCAGCGAAGACGACTACATGAAGGCCGCCGACCTGGAGCACCACTTCGCCGAATTCGGCGGCTACACCGCCGAAGCCCGCGCCGGCGAATTGCTGCTGGGCGTGGGCATCCCCATCGAGCAGCACAACGGCCCGATGCGCGAAGTCGCCCCCGGCTGGAAGCTGCGGGTGCTGCTGTGCCAGGCGCTGTTCTCCAACCCGGACATCCTGCTGCTCGACGAACCGACCAACAACCTGGACATCAACACCATCCGCTGGCTGGAAGACGTGCTGAACGCCCGGGATTCGACGATGGTCATCATTTCCCACGACCGCCACTTCCTCAACCAGGTCTGCACCCACATGGCCGACCTGGACTACGGCAAGATCACCACCTACGCCGGCAACTACGACGACTTCATGGAAGCCTCGGCCCAGGCCCGCGCCCGCGTCTCCGCCGCCAACAGCAAGGCCAAGGAACGCATCGCCGAACTACAGGAATTCGTCCGCCGCTTCTCCGCCAACAAATCCAAGGCCAAGCAGGCCACCTCCCGCCTGAAGCTGATCGACAAGCTGAAGCCGGAAGACATCAAGCCCTCGTCGCGCCAGTACCCCTGGATTCGCTTCGACTTTGACGAAAAGGCCAAGCTGCACCGCCAGGCAGTGGAAGTGGAAAACCTCAGCTTCAGCTACGAAGGCAGCGAGCGGAAGATCTTCAACAACCTGACGCTGACGATCAACGCCGGCGAGAAGATCGCCATCATCGGCGAAAACGGCGTCGGCAAGACCACCTTCCTGAAGCTGCTGATGGGCGAACTGCAGCCCCAGTTCGGCACCCTGAAGTGGGCGGAAAAGGCCAACCCCGGCTACTACGCCCAGGACCACTCTGCGACCTTCGCCGGCACCGAGAGCCTGACCGAGTGGATCGTCGGCTACGCCCGCGCCTCGGTCGAAGACGGCGGCGACCTGGAAACCCTGGTCCGCGGCACCCTCGGCCGGCTGCTCTTTTCCGGCGACGAAGTCCGGAAGCCGGTCAACGTTATCTCCGGTGGCGAACAGGGGCGGATGCTGTTCGGCAAGCTGATGCTGTCCCGGCATAACGTGCTGGTCCTCGACGAACCGACCAACCACCTGGACATGGAATCCATCGAAGCCCTGAACTCCGGGCTGGAAAAATTCCCCGGCACGCTGATCTTCGTCTCCCACGACCGGGAATTCGTCTCCTCGCTGGCCACCCGCGTCCTCGAAGTCAAGGGCGACGGCCGCATCGTCGATTACCTCGGCGGCTACGAAGACTACCTCGCCAGCCAGGGCGTGGATTAAGCCGCGGGCAACCGGGAAACAGACTTAAGTTCCCCGGCTACGCCTGGTTCGCAAGATTTCTAGCTAATCAGAGGGCTTTTTCGGTCATGCCGAGAAGGCCCTCGCCGATTGGTTCGGAATGAGCTGCGTTCCTGGCATGGTGGGCGATGACATCATCGACCCTGGACGGTTCAGACTTCACCACGTCCCAGCACCACGTGCCGAAGCCGCCGCGTGCATTGACTGCGCGCACCCAGGCATCCAGTGCCCGGCGTTTGCTGCGGTTCTGGTCCGAGTCCTCGCCCTTGATCTCCAGGGCCATGTGCTTGCCGTTGGCGAGGCGGATCAGGAAGTCGGGGACGTACTTGCGCCGGCTGCCACGCCACAGGTAGTGGAGCTGGAAGCCGAGGTGGTCGTTCTTGGCGTAGGCCGAAACATCGGTGCGCTTCTCCAGGACCTGCGCGGTGTAATGCTCCCAGGTGCTCTCGACCACCGCATGGCTGATCTGTGACTTCGTCGTGTCCAGGCAGGGTTTCGTCGAGTACCACGTCCGCATCATGCGGGTGGAGCCGATCGGGAACTCGGGGTCGAACACCGGCTCCAGACATTCCGCGTTTTCCTGGTGCACCTGTTCGATCACGTGCTGAACGATGTTGTCGATCGACAGTGCGATCAGAATCCGCTTGCGCAGCGGGTCCTGGTGGAAGCGCGACGGAATGTCCAGCTTGTCGGAGTTGAAGAACTGTTCCGCCAGGCGAATCAATTGCTGGATCAGCGACTCCCGGCCGCCTGTGAAGCCATGCTGCAAGGTCTCGAAGGCCTTGCGGGCGGCGACGAACAGCAGTCTCTGCAGGCGGAATTCCTCAGGCAGCTTCTCCAGGTCGATCGACACGGCCTTGGCGAGATCGGCAGCCCCGCCGAGAGCGGGGGCCATGTCGGCGCTGACGTGAATCTGAGCGGGGTCGAGCTTGAGTGGCGGTACCCTCGACCAGTCAACCACCAGCTTCGGCCGGACCACGAAGTCGACGCGCAGCACGTTCGGCCAGGCAATCTCCAAGCCGCTGCGGTCCTTGATGGATTCGATCTGGGTACTGTGCTTCGGGGGCGGTGGCGGGTCGCCACCCTCGCCATCCTGGAAGATGGACAACGGCACACCGAAGACATTGACGAATTCCGGCCGGAACAAGTCACGGGTGACGCCGTCCGGGCAGACGACCGGCTCGGTGTCGTAGGAGACGCGACGCAGGCCACGGCCAATCACCTGTTCACAAAGCAACTGGCTGGTGAAGGCGCGCAAGCCCATGATGTGCGTGACGTTCTTCGCGTCCCAGCCTTCGGAGAGCATGGCGACGGAGATGACGTTCTGCAGGTCCTGGCCGGCGGTATTGCGCTTGCCGACATTGTCGACGATGGCGCGGAGCAGGTCTTCCTTCTTCATCGCGCGCAGCAGGGCCTTGCGGGCTTCTGGGATGTTGGCGGCTTCGACTATCGCTTGCAGGACGGCTTCGTACGCTTTATCGCTGCTGGCGGTTTCTCCAATTTCGGCCTTGTCGAGCACCTTGGAGTCGACGCGCAGCGTCTTCTCCGGGGCCTTCAGTTCGGGCCAGTAGGCATCCCCGTGGCGGAAGTAATACTCGATGCGGGCGGCTGTCTCCGTCCGGTTGCAGACAGTCAGCATCACCGGGGGCGAAGCATGCCCACTGGCTTGCCATGCCTTGAGCGTTTCACGCCAGTCCGCACCCAGCAGCGTGTAGGCCTCCTGGACAATCTGGGGCAGCGCTTCGTGCGGTTCGGCGCCGCGCCGGTTCAGATCCTCGCCGACCTCCGGCTCGCGGTAGAGGTGGTACAGCTTGCTGCGGTAGGTCTGGGCATTGGGCAAGGCGTTGTCA
>JBEBBF010000415.1:0-3171 GCA_041158545.1 Pseudomonadota bacterium
CGGGAATGGAAGAAAGCAACATGTCCGCTCTGCTCGCAGGGCCGCAGCGGCCGCTGATCCTGGTCGTCGACGATGCTGTGGAAAGCCTGATGTTTCTGGCTTGCCTGCTGGAAGACGACTATCGGGTGGCTTCCGCAGAGTGCGGCCAGCGGGGCCTGGGGCTGGCGCGAACCGAACGCCCGGACCTGATCCTGCTGGATGTTGCGATGCCGGGGATGGATGGCTATCAGGTTTGCGAGGCCCTGAAGGCGGACCCTGCGACCCGGGATATTCCGGTGATCTTCCTGACCGGGATGACTTCCTCGGAGGACGAGGAGCGGGGTCTGGCGCTGGGCGCGGTGGATTACATCACCAAGCCGGTCAGTGCGCCGGTGCTGCTGGCGCGGCTGCGCACCCATCTGCTGCTGAAGGTCAGTACCGATCTGCTGCGCAACCAGAATCTGGCGCTGGAAAACCGGGTTTCGGCACGGACCGCGGATCTGGAGAGCGCCCAGACCAAATTACGCATCCTGATCGATATCGGGATCGCGATGTCCGTCGAGCGGGATTCCGACCGCCTGATGGAAATGATCCTTGATGCCGCTCGTGCCCTCAGTAACGCCGACGGCGGCACCATCTATCTGCGCGACGAGAAGGATCTGCTGCAGATCGAAATCTTCGATAACGACAGCCTGACGCTGGCCGGTGAGCGGGAGTGCCGTCCGGGTATCGCCCCGGTACCGCTCTATCACACCGATGGCCGGCCGAATCACCACAACATCGTCAGCCATGCGGTGCATACCGATACGACGATCAATATTGCCGAGGTGGATCAGTGCCTCGACCGGTTTGATTTTTCCAAGGTCAAGGAATTCGATGCCGAGCACGATTACCTGACGCGCTCGATACTGACGATCCCGCTGAAGCCGCGGGGCGGGCGGACCCTGGGCGCGCTGCAGTTGATCAATGCCCGCGCCGATGGGGATTTCGTCGTTTTCTCCGATGACATCCAGCGTTTTGTCGAAGCGCTGGCGGCGCAGGCGGCAACGGCCTTCTACAACCGGCAATTGCTCAACGCCCATGACCGCCTGCTGGACGCGATGATTCACCTGATTGCCGGCGCCATCGATACCAAGAGTCCTTACACCGGTGGCCACTGCGCCCGGGTGCCGGAGCTGGCGTTCATGCTGGCCGAGGAGGTCTGCCAGTCCGTCGCGTCGCCGTTTGCCGGTTTCAACTTCTCGACGCCGGAAGAATGGCGGGAATTCAAGGTCGGGGCGCTGTTGCACGACTGCGGCAAGATCACCACGCCCGAATACGTGGTGGACAAGGCGACCAAGCTGGAAATCATCTACAACCGCATCCATGAGATTCGCACCCGTTTTGAGGTGCTGTGGCGGGATGCGGAGCTGAAAAAGCTGCAGCAGATCATGGCCGGCGGCGATGCCAGCGCGGCCGAGGCGGAATGCGAGGCAGCAACCCGGCAATTGCAGGAAGATTTTGCCTTCATCGCCGAGTGCAACATCGGTGGCGAATTCATGGCTGCGCCGATGGTCGAGCGGCTGAAGCAAATCGGCCAGGCCACCTGGGTCCGGCATTTCGACGACAAGCTGGGGCTGTCGCATGTCGAACTGGCGCGGAATTTCGGCCCGGAGCAGGGCCTGCCCTGCGTCGAAAAGCTGCTCGACGACAAACCCTGGCATGTACTGCCGCGGGAAAGCTATCCGGAACCCGACCGGGGCTTCAAGCTGAAAGTGCCAAAGAACCTGTTCAACTTCGGCGAGATTTACAACCTCAGCATTGGTCGCGGCACGCTGACCGAAGAAGAGCGGTTCAAGATCAACGAGCACATCACCCAGACCATCACGATGCTCGAAGACATGCCGTTCCCGCCCAACCTGCGGCGGGTCCCGGAATACGCCGGTGCCCACCACGAAACCCTGGTCGGGACCGGTTACCCCCGCGGGCTGACCAAGGCGGACATGTCGATTCCGGCGCGGATCATGGCGATTGCCGATGTGTTCGAAGCCCTGACCGCCGCCGACCGGCCGTACAAGAAGGCCAAGACCCTGTCCGAGGCGATGGACATCATGGCCGGCATGGTCCGCAACCAGCATCTGGATGCTGACCTGTTCCAGTTGTTCCTGTCCAGCGGGGTTTACATGCGCTACGCCGAGCGCTTCCTGATGCCGCAGCAGATTGATGCGGTGGATGTGTCCCGTTATCTGGCAGCCTGACCGCGCCTGAAGCCGGCTACGGCGCCGGCTGCGTCCAACCGGGCGGCAGCGGTTGCCCGCTCAACCGATCATGTCGATCAGCAGGGCTTCAATTTCCTGGCGGCCGTGCGGGCTGGCCATGGCGATGATGGTGAACCCCGGTTTCAGGATGTAATCCTTGGGCGGGTTGAAGGTCCATTCGCTGTTGCGCTGACGGACCGCCAGCAGCACATAGTCCGGGCTGCGCAGTTCCAGACTGCCCAGGGGTTTGGGGATGAAGCCGGCGGGGATCATGATTTCCTCGACCCGCAGCTTCTTTTCCGACTTCAGCATCTCGTCGAGAAAGGACACCACATGCGGCCGGATCATCGCCGAAGCGATGCGCATGCCGCCGGTGAAATCCGGGGAAACAATCGCATCGGCGCCGGCCTTGCGCATCTTTTCCATATTCCGCACTTCCTGGCAGCGGGCGACGACCCGCAGATCCGGTTTCACCTGCTTGGCGGTCAGGATGATCATCAGATTGCGGGAATCGTCGCCGGTCACTGCGAACAGGCCGCGGGCGCTATCGATATCTACCCGCTCCAGGGTGTCCTCGTCGCTGGCGTCGCCATGGAAGTACAGCAGGCCGGGGTTCTTTTCCTTGTGCTCTTCCAACAGGCTCAGATTTTCGTCAATGGCAACGAAGTGGCGGTTGGTCGCCTCCATTTCGTGCCCGACATTGCGACCGACCCGGCCGAAGCCGCAAATCAGGTAATGGCCATTGAGTTTGCGGATCTGCTTTTCCATGCGACGTCTCCGGATGGTGCCGTTCAGGTCGGATTCAAGGACGAAAACCGTTACGGCGGAAAACATGAAGGACAGGGTGCCGGCCCCCAGAATGCCCAGTACGACGGTGAAGACCCGCGCCGGCATGTTGTTGGACATGTCGATCACTTCGCCGAAGCCGATGGTGGCCACGGTGATGAAGGTCATG
>JBEBBF010000416.1:0-3200 GCA_041158545.1 Pseudomonadota bacterium
GACCGGCCTGACGCCGGGTGAGCATGGCTTCCACATCCACGATTCCGGCGACTGCTCCGCCGCCGACGCCAGCAGCGCCAAGGGCCACTTCAACCCGACCGGCAAGCAACACGGCCACGCCAGTGGCCAGGACCACCACGGTGGCGACATGCCCAATCTGGTGGCCAACGCCAAGGGCGAAGCCCGCGCCAGCTTCACGCTGCCCGGCCTGAGCCTGACCGGCGCCAACGGCATTGTCGGCCGCAGCGTCGTGATCCACGCCGACCCGGATGACTACAAGTCGCAGCCGGCCGGCAACTCCGGCAAGCGCATCGCCTGCGGCACAATCAGCCCGAGCGCCCGCTAAGTCCCCTGGCCCGCCCGCTCACAAGCGGCGGGCCAACAGCAACAGATAGGGCAGGGTTGCGAAGGGCCAGAGGCCGCTGATCAACCAGATCATGCCCCGCAGGTTGGTCAGGCTGGGCGCGGCGCTCAGGGCCAGCGCATAGGGATTCGGTGGCACGAAGTTCACCAGCACCGTCCCCGCCAGCAAGCTCAAGGCCGCCAGCGTCAGCCGCAGCCAGCCAGACAGATTAAGCAGCAGCATCAGCAGCAGGCTCCCGGCAACCACCCCGATTTGCACCCCGGTGCTCAGCCACAGCAGGGATTCCCGGGGAGACTGGGTCACCGCCACCGCCATGGTGCGCACCCCCATCGCCAGCACAAAAAACAGCGGCACCAGCAGATAAGGCAGCCAGCGCCCCTCCAGCAGGGTACGCAGCAGCAGGCCAACGCTCAGCATGTTGCAGACGATCACCAGGGCCTCCAGCACCGGCATCCATTGCACGCTGAAATCGCCCACGCTGACCAGGCCCAGGCTCTTGCGCAGATCGCCGGTTGCAAAGATCAGCAATTCCGGCGACAGGGCCTGCAGCATCCAGACCGCCAGCAGCATCAGGCCGAACTCGGCATGGGGCACCGTCGCCACCAGCCGCGGGTAGGCCTTCCCCAGCCGCAGCAGCACATCCTGCCCGCCCCGCCAGGCCAGCACGGCGCCGGTTAGCCCGCCCAGGCTGTTGCTGGCCAGATCAAGAATCGACGGCACCCGGCTGGGCAGCCAGGTCTGCAAGGCTTCCAGCGTCAGGCTGAGGCCGGCCGTCGCCAGCGCCGCCCCGATTGCCACCACCCCCCGCGGCCAGCGCGGCCCCGCGGCGACCACCAGCAGGAAACCCAGCGGCACATAGGCGACGAAATTGAAGACCACATCGGAAATCGCCAGGTAACGCGGCAACTTCCATTCCAGGAAGGCCAGGGGCGACACGCCGGCATCGCGCCAGTCGGCAAATGGGTAAAGGGTCGCCACGAGGATGAAGGCCAGCTGCGCCAGCGCCAGGTAACGACTCAGGCGGATCAAACCATGCTGCATGGCCGCTCAGCCGTGATGATGCGGCGGCGGCTCGGCCACGTGGTGGCTGTGCGCCGCGGCTTGGTGGTGGAGTTGGGCGTGGGCGGGATGCGGCGGGGTCGGCCGGCCGAACCATTGCGGCAGCAGCGAGCCGGCGACCATGCCGATCAGCGAGCAGGCCAGGCCGATCAGCTGCGGCGGCACCGGGCTGGCCTCGCCGATCAGCACTTCCACCAGCAGCCAGGACGACAGCCCGAAGACAATCGCGCCGAGCGCCCCCTGGGTCGTCGCCCGCCGCCACAGGGCGCCGGCGAACAGCGGCACGAAGGCGCCGGCCAGCGTGACCTTGTAGGCGTTTTCCACCATCTTGAAGATCGAGGCATTGGTGCTCAGCGCGAAGACCAGCACCAGCGCGGTGAAGCCGACGATGCTCAGCCGCATCGCCAGCAGGAAACGGCGGTCGCTCATCTCCGGCATGAAGCCGCGCAGGATGTTTTCCGAAAAGGCGACCGACGGCGCCAGCAGCGTCGCCGACGAGCAGCTCATGATCGCCGACAGCACGGCGCCGAAGAAGATCGCCTGGGCGAACACCGGGGTGTGCTGCAGCACCAGGGTCGGCAGGATCAGCTGGGAGTCGGTTTCCAGCAGCGCGTTGAAGCGCTCCGGGTCGATCAGCGTCGCAGCGTAGGCGATGAACATCGGCACGAAGGTGAAGCAGAAGTAGATGCCGCCGCCGAGCAGCGAGCCGGCCACGGCGATCCGGGCGGTCTTGGCCGAGGTGATGCGCTGGAACACGTCCTGCTGCGGAATCGAGCCCAGCATCATCGTCATCCAGGCGCCGAGGAAGCTGATCCATTCCAGCAGATTGGCGTCGGGGAAGAAGTCGAGCTTGCCGGCGGCGCCCGCCTGGGCGATGACCGGGGCCACACCACCGGTCAGGTCGGAAATCAGCCAGGCGATGTAGAGCATGCCGCCCATGATCACCCCCATCTGCACGAAATCGAGGATGGCCACGGACAGCATGCCGCCGAAGGTGGTGTAGGTCAGCACGATGGCGGCGCCCAGGATCATCCCGGCGGTCTGGCTGATGTGGTCGTCGGTGACGACGTTGAACACCAGCCCCAGCGCCTTGATCTGCGCCGAGACCCAGCCCAGGTAGGAGGCGACGATGCACAGCGTGGTCAGCACTTCCACCGTGCGGTTGTAGCGCAGCCGGTAGTAGTCGCCCAGCGTGATGATGTTGAGCTTGTAGAGGTAACGGGCGAAGAAGAGGCCGGCGATCATCAGGCACAGCGAGGAGCCAAAGGGATCGGCGACCACGCCGCGCAGGCCGTCGCGAACGAAGGTGGCGGAAACACCGAACACGGCTTCGGCGCCGAACCAGGTGGCGAACACCGTGGCGGTGACCACCGGCAGCGGCAGATGCCGGCCGGCGACGGCGAAGTCCTTGGTGTTATTGACCCGGGTCGCGGCAAACAGGCCGATGGCGATGGACAGGGTCAGATACAGGGCGACGAACCAGATCAGCATGATGTCGGCCAAAGGTCTGAAAAGGCAGGAATTATACTTTGCTGCGCTGCGGCAGCAGCAGCCCGCCCTCCGCGAATCGCTGAGATTGGGGCCGATGCCGCGCCCAGGCGCCAAACGCTTAGAATGTTCGACCTTTTATCGCTTATTACCTTTTTCTGGCTGCACGCCACCCCTCCCGCCCATGCCCACCGCCGTTTCCCGCCTCAGTCTGAAAATCAAGCTCACGCTGACGGCGGTGCTGCTGGGGACCGGGCTGTTGCTGCTGCAGGCGGTGTTCCAGTATTTC
>JBEBBF010000417.1:0-4263 GCA_041158545.1 Pseudomonadota bacterium
GGACGATTGTGCATTGCGGCATCTGGAGTCCGCGCCGGGCGCAACAAAACGGACCCTGGCTTTCCGGCCTGCCGGGCGGGCGTTGGCCCCTGTAAAATCCCCGCTTTTTCGCGGAGCGGCACCCATGCCCACCGGACGCATCGAATCGCTGGATCATGAAGGGCGGGGCATCGCCCGCCAGGACGGCAAGGCCATCTTCATCGAAGGCGCGCTGCCCGGCGAACTGGTCGAGTACGCCAGCTACCGCAGCAAGCCCAATTTCGAGATGGCTCACCTGGTCCGGGTCATCGAGGCCTCGTCGCAACGGGTGACGCCCCGCTGCCCGCATTTCGGCATCTGCGGCGGCTGCGCGATGCAGCACCTGTCGCCCCAGGGCCAGGTCGCCGCCAAGCAGCGGGTGCTGGAAAACAATCTGTGGCATCTGGGCAAGGTCCGGGCCGAGGAAATCCTGTCGCCGATCGCCGGGCTGACCTGGGCTTACCGCCGTCGCGCCCGGCTGGGGGTGCGCAAGGTCGACAGCAAGGGCGGGATGCTGATCGGTTTCCATGAGCGCAAAAGCAGCTACATCGCCGACATCCGGACCTGCCCGGTGCTGACGCCGGAAGTCTCGGCGCTGCTCGTGCCGCTGCGCGAACTCTTCGCCTCCCTGACCGTCGCCGACCGCCTGCCGCAGGTGGAAGTGGCCGTCGGCGAAGCCTGTACCGCGCTGTCGCTGCGCATCCTGCAGCCGCTGACCGCGGCCGACGAAGCCCGGCTGCGCGCCTTTGCCGATGCGCATCAGGTGGTGTTCTACCTGCAGCCCAAGGGGCCGGACAGCGTCCATCGCTTTTATCCCAAGGACGGCCCGGCGCTGAGCTATGCGCTGCCGGAATTCGCGCTGGACATGGCTTTCCGTCCCACCGATTTCACCCAGGTGAACCACGAACTCAACCGGGTGATGGTGCGGCGGGCGCTGACGCTGCTGGCGCCCCAGCCCGGCGAGCGGATCGCCGACATGTTCTGCGGACTCGGCAATTTCACGCTGCCCATCGCCCGGCTGGGTGCCGAAGTGGTCGGGGTCGAAGGCAGCCCGGCGCTGGTCGCCCGCGGCCGTGCCGCCGCCGCCGCCCATGGGCTGGCCAAACGGACCCGCTTTGAAGTGGCCAACCTGTTCAACTGCACGCCGGAAAGCCTGGCGGCGCTGGGGCGCTTCGACAAGATGCTGATCGACCCGCCGCGGGAAGGCGCGGTGGAGCTGGTCAAGGCGCTGGACGCCCACGCCCCACGGCGGCTGATCTACGTCTCCTGCAACCCGGCGACGCTGGCGCGGGACGCTGCGGTGCTGGTCCATGTCCACGGTTACCGGCTGCGTGCCGCCGGGGTGCTCAACATGTTCCCGCACACCGCCCACGTCGAATCCATCGCCTGGTTCGAAAAGGACTGAGGGTGTTCAGCCTGCGCCTCCTCGCGCGCGAGCTTCGATCCGGCGAACTGCGGCTCCTGGCCCTGGCGCTGCTGCTGGCGGTCAGCGCGGTCAGCGCCGTCGCCTTTTTCAGCGACCGGGTCGCCGGCGCGCTGGAGCGGGAAGCCCGGCAACTGCTCGGCGCCGATCTGCTGCTCAGCAGCGACCACCCCTGGTCGGACAACCTGCGCCAGCGCATCGCCGCCCACGGCCTTGCGCTCGCTGAAACCGCGAACTTCCCCAGCATGGTCCTGGCCGGCGAGCGGCTGCAGCTGGTCGAGGTCAAGGCGGTCGGCCCGGCCTACCCGCTACGTGGCCGGCTGCAACACCGCGCCGCCGATGGCAGCCTGCAGCCGGCGAGCGGCATTCCGGCGCCGGGCTCGGCCTGGATCGACCCGCAGCTGCGGCGGAAGCTCGACCTGCCCGCCGACGGCCGGCTGCAGCTGGGCCGGCTCAACCTCGCGGTCAGCGCCGAGATCGCCCAGGAGCCGGACCGGGGCGTCAATCTGTTTGCGATGGCGCCGCGGCTGCTGCTCAACCTGGCCGACCTGCCCGGCAGCGGCCTGGTTCGCCCCGGTTCCCGGATCACCTACCGGCTGCAGGTGGCTGGCGACGAGGCGGCCCTGCGTGCCTTCCGCCAGGAAGTCGAGCCGCAACTCGGCCGCGGCGAGCGGATCGAGGGCGTGCGCGATGCCCGCCCGGAAATGCGCGCTGCGCTGGAGCGGGCACAGAAATTCCTCGGCCTCTCCAGCCTGCTCACCGTGGTGCTGGCGGCGGTGGCCGTGGCGCTGGCTGCCCGCCGTTATCTGCAACGGCACCTCGACGCCTGCGCCCTGCTGCGCTGCCTGGGCCTGACCCAATCCCGGCTGTTGCGGCTGCATCTGGCCCAGTTCCTCGCCGTCGCGCTGCTGGCGGCGGTGCTCGGCACGCTGCTCGGCTACGCCGGCCACTTCGTGCTGCTGTCCAGCCTCAGCGCCCTGCTCGAATTCCCCTTCCCGCCGGCCGGGCTGCTGCCCTGGCTGCTCGGCCCGGCGCTGGCCCTGGTGCTACTGCTCGGGTTTGCCCTGCCGCCGCTGCTGCAACTGCGCCGGGTGCCGACGTTGCGGGTGCTGCGCCGGGAACTGGGGCCGCCGCAGCCGGGGCTGCTCGGTGCCCATGGCCTCGGGCTGGCCTTGCTGGCCGGCCTGCTTTATCTGGTCGCCGGCGACAGCCGGCTCTGGGCCTGGACGCTGGGCGGGCTGCTGGTGGCCTTGCTGGTCTTCGCCCTGCTCGCCCGGCTGCTGGTGCGCCTGCTGGCCCGACTCGGCCGCGGTCCGCGGTTC
This sequence comes from Pseudomonadota bacterium, assembly GCA_041158545.1. GTDB lineage: Bacteria > Pseudomonadota > Gammaproteobacteria > Burkholderiales > Rhodocyclaceae > JBEBBF01. The sequence goes on from JBEBBF010000417.1 coordinate 2,764, forward strand.
GACTGGCGGCGGGGCCTGGCGGCGCTGGAGCGTCGCCCCTGGGCCGCGGCGGCGCAGATCGTCGCCCTCGGGCTGGGGCTGATGGCGCTGCTGTTGCTGACCGTGACCCGCGGCGAACTGCTGGCCGCGTGGCAACACAGCCTGCCGGCGGACGCCCCCAACCATTTCATCATCAACATCCAGGGCGAGCAGTTGCCGGCCTTGCGGCCGCGATTCAGCGCAGCCGGGCTGGATGCCCGGTTCTGGCCCATGGTTCGCGCCCGGTTGCGCCAGGTCGATGGCCAGCCGGTCAGCGCCGCCAACTATCCGGACGATCCCCGCGCCCAGCGGCTGGTCGAGCGGGAATTCAACCTGTCCTGGAGCGCCGACCTGCCGGAAGGCAACCGGCTGGTCACCGGCCGCTGGTTCCTGCCCGGCGAAACCGACGCGCTGTCGCTGGAAGAAGGCCTGGCGCGGACGCTGGGCCTGCAGGTCGGGCAGCAACTGCTGTTCGAGGTTGCCGGACAAAGCCGCCGGCTGACCATCGTCGGCCTGCGCAAGCTGGAATGGGAGTCGCTGCGCGCCAATTTCTTTGTGCTGACCCCGCCCGGCGTCCTCGATACGCTGCCGGCCAACTACCTCACCAGCTTCTACCTGCCGCCGGAACGCGCCAGCTTCACCAACGCGCTGGTCCGGGATTTCCCCAATCTGACGGTGGTGGACACCGCCGCGCTGATCCAGCAATTGAACGAACTGATCGGCCAGGTCGCCCGCGCCATCGAGTTCGTCTTCCTGTTCACCCTCGCCGCCGGGCTGCTGGTGCTCTACGCGGCGCTGCTGGCGGTGCTGGACGAACGCCGGCGGGAGATCGCGCTATTGCGTGCCCTCGGGGCCAGCCGCCGCCAGGTCCGCGCCAGCCTCTACGCCGAAATCGCCGCGCTGGGCGGCACCGCCGGCTTGATCGCCGCGGCGGCCACGGCGCTGGTCGGTCAGGTGCTGGCGCACAAGGCCTTCGAACTCGACCTGCCGCCCCAGGTCTGGCTGCTCCCGGCCGCGACCCTGCTCGGCGCCGCCCTCAGCCTGCTGGTCGCCCACCTCGCCCTGCAAAGCCTGCTACGCCGCCCGCCGCTGGGCGTGTTGCGCGAAGAGGGCTGAGCCGGCGGGAAACCGGCGTGGGGCTGGTTGGCTGGCGCCAGATCGCCAGCAGCGCCCGGCCCGGCGCCAGTCAGCTCCACGCCATCCTGACCACGCTCAACGGCGACGGGAGCCTCCCCGCCAGCAGTAACGGATATATCTGGGAGCCATCGTTTACCTCCAGCGGGCACCCTCACCAACTACCACAGCCGCCCGCGGCTACCTCGACTTCGCCTCCATCCCCTGCCCGCCGGGAACGGACTTTGGGTGAATGTGAAGTAGAGCGAGGGGTTACTCCTTTGAAAAGCGAGCTCACTTCTTTCTACAGAGGTTGACTAGCGCCGGATGGATATTGCCCATTTTGTAGCGTAAGGATTAAGGTGCTGA